>NZ_NCJB01000158.1:0-5321 GCF_002282275.1 Polynucleobacter sp. 39-46-10
GCGATCCGTTTTTTGGCATTCTTACGGTGCAAAAAGACAGTAAGCTCAATAATATAAAAGAGCTTGGCGGTAGTCGTATTGCTTTTCCAGCCCCTAATGCTTTTGCTGCCTCTTTGCTCATACGCGCAACCTTGGCAAAAAATGGGGTGTCATTTGAACCGGTGTATGTAAAGACGCATAGCAATGTTTACCGATCTGTTATTCGTGGAGATGTGTCAGCAGGTGGGGGGATTCAGGCTACATTGATGGCTGAGTCACCTGAACTAAAGGCTGAATTACGTACCTTGATGGAGACGAAGCGCTATACATCCCACCCTTTTTCGGCAAATGCTCGAGTATCGGAACAGGTTCGCAAGAGCGTGCAAAGTGCTTTGCTAGGAATGGATCAGACGATCGAAGGTAGTGAATTGCTAAAAGGGGCTCAACTTGCAAAAATAATGGCAGTGAGTTACAAGACAAACTATCAACCTTTAGAGGGGTTGCGTTTAGAAAAATTTGTGGTGAGAAGTGCGGACTAAGCCGGGATCCACTTCTGCACACTCTGTCTTTAGCAAATTTATTGCTTGGTTTTCTCTGCTTGGGGTTATGCTGATTTCTGCAATTAGCATCTGGACTTACTACAACACCAATCAACTCATTCAAATTACTCAAGAGCGCAGGGAGATTGCACTTGGTAAAGGTTTAGAGCTTGCCGTTAGTGATTTAATTGTGACGCGTGACTATAGTCATCTTGAGAATGACTTGCGAGAAATCATGGGCAACGAAAATATTGGTTCAGTGACGGTAACTGATTTGAATGGTGCTGTGCTTGCCTACTTGGAGCGCAAGAAGGATGCAGACCCAGTCATCTCTAACTTTTCCATATCCAAAATTGATCTACCAAAGGACTTTACCGGTAAATTCCTGATTGAGAAAACCGATAATTTATCGCGCCTTTGGTACAAGATTGATCCCGGTATCCCGCTTGGGTGGATTCGGATGGAAACATTTGTAAGTATTGATGATGCTCTTCTTAGTAATTTGCGGATGAACATCCTACTATCTTTGCTGATTTTGTTCCTCGGTCTTTTCGGCGTTGCCATCATGCTTTTTTACCGAGCAAAACAAAAGACGCAGGAAGAAGAGCTGCGCCTCATTAATAGCAATGAAGTCCTTCATGATGCTGCCCATTTTGATTTCTTGACTAAGTTGCCAAACCGACTTTCTCTTAATGGTTTAGTCCAGACTGCAATGGCGGTAGCGAGAAAAGATTCCGATTTATTGGCCATTTGTTTTTTAGACTTAGATGGCTTCAAAGCTATCAATGATCGAATGGGGCATTTATCTGGTGATAACCTTCTCATTGCTGTTGCAGGCCGGATGAAGAAGGCGGTTCGTGATAGCGACTCAGTAGTTCGCCTCGGTGGAGATGAATTTGTCCTTCTCCTGGGTGGGATCAAAAATAAAGAGCAGTTGAATATTTTGCTAAAACGTATCCTGGAGTTGCTCTCATCTCCATTCATGATAGATGGTCAGAACGTATCTATTAGCGCCAGTATTGGGGCCACTATATATCCCGATAATAACGAACCCATCATCAATTTATTGGCGCATGCCGATGCTGCCATGTATGAGGCTAAGCTACAGGGAAAGAATGCTTGGTCTCTTTATCAAAAGTGTTGACATTACTGCCGCACCACAGCAAGTCACTTTTAGAAATATATTCGCTCTATAGCTAATAATCGGTTAACCTTGTTGAAATGAAGGCCCATTTCAAAAGAGTTTTGTAAGTCATGGAATTAACCAATCAAGTCATCTATCTGGGATTTGGACTGATTTTTTTTGGTTTGTGTTTTAGCCCTCTCCATGATTTGCAACATCAATTCAGCCTCCAAAGCTCAGTGCACTATTGGGCATTCTCTTTGGTAGCGATGACTTTATCCTGCTTTTTTTTCTTCCTGTTTCCTCTGGTAGGCGGGCTTACACTTACCTTTGGTAATTTGATGCAGGTTGCTGCAGGGGGTGGCCTCGGATTACTTTTTAAATCTCTTAATTCACGGATCAAAAAAAGCTTGTTAATTAGCTTTTGTGTTTCAATTTTGCTATTGGGCGTGGTGGCTGAATTCATACGTGCAAATAGCGCATATGATGTTCGAGTAGAATTGTTAAGTAGCACTTTAATCGCGCTATCACTTTGGCAGCTATATGAACTGGCTATTCAGTATCTAAGATCTAAATCTATTTATATATGGTTTTTAATTCTTGCGATTGCTGCGCAGATAGTTATTTGGTCTTATCGGATTTGGGTAGTTGATCAATATTCCAGTTTTGATGGTCACAATAGTATTTATGATGAACACATACCAGAGTTTGTTGCTAGATTACTGGTGATTATCCTATACGCATTGATTTTTATCGCCATCGGAAATTATCACTATGATTGGCTAATTACTCGAGAACGAGAACGTAGGCAGGATAAGGAAGAGCAAATGCTAACTGCCCTTAAGAGTCTTGCTTCCGCCAGGGATATCAATACTGGAAATCATATTGTGCGAACTCAGAAATATGTGAAAGTCTTAGCTGAGCGCCTGAAAGAAATGGGCTATCGTTCCGATCTATTGGATGAGAAGGCGATTAATGCGATGTATCGCGCTGCGCCTCTGCATGACATTGGTAAGGTAGGTATTCCGGACAATATTTTGCTTAAAGCTGGCCCTCTCACTAGTGAGGAATGGGCGGTCATGCGGACTCATACTTTTATTGGAGAGTCGGTACTAAAAGCATCGGCAGAAAGCTTAAGGGTGAGAGATCGGGTGATTGAGAGCGCAATTCAAATTGCTGGAGGTCACCACGAAAAATGGGACGGCACAGGTTATCCTAGGGGGCTCAGTAGTGAAGATATTCCTTTAGATGCCAGAATTATGGCCTTAGCGGATGCGTACGATGCGCTGGTCACCAGTAGACCTTACAAAACTGGCTGGACTCATGAAGAGGCAGTTGAAGAGATTATTGGTAAAAAGATGACTCATTTTGACCCCACCATCGTGGAAGCATTTGTAATTGAAAAAGACGCCTTTAATGAAATAGCAAGGCGATACCAGGATTAATTAATTGGCGGGGCGCATACAATTAGCAGTGTTCTAGAGTGCTGAATCATTCGCTAATACGATGATGTTTTAATACTTTGTTGAGGTATATTTGTGGTATCTAATTCAGAAGGCATATCGCCATCGCGAGTGTATTTGCCTGCCGGTCAAGACCATCAAAACTTACTTGAATTTTTCAACCATCAGTTTCCGCACATCGATGCAACAGAGTGGGCGGCCCGTTTTAGCGATGGGCTGATCGCGAGTCTTGATGGGGGACCTGTCAAAGCAAGTGATCCTTATCGAACTGGCATTCACCTCATTTATTTTAGGCGTTTAGCGCGCGAGCCCATTATTCCATTTGAAGAGCACATTATTTTTCGGGATGAGCATATCTTGGTGGCAGATAAGCCCCATTTTTTGCCTGTCATACCAAGCGGTCTCTATTTGCATCAAACTCTACTCAATAGATTGAAAAAGAAAACGGGATTGCAGAAATTAAGCCCCATTCATCGAATTGATCGAGATACTGCTGGCTTGGTTATCTTTTCGGTTCAGCCCGATGAACGAGCCCAATACCAAAATCTCTTCAGAGATAAGTTAATCAAAAAAGTATATGAGGCGATCGCGCCCTATTCGGAGGATCTGCAGGCAAGACTTCCTTTAACCTACCGTAGTCGGATAGAAGAGTCTGAACACTTTCTTCAGATGGAGGAGGTGGAGGGAGATGCCAATACGGATACTCTGATAGAGCTGATTGAGGTGATGAAGCCCTGGGCTAGATATCGCTTAATGCCGGGTAGTGGCAAGAAACACCAATTACGCTGCCACCTTAATAGCTTGGGGATTCCGATAAAGCATGATCAGATCTACCCAATGCTGATGCCTTACCAAGAGTATGATTTGGATTTTTCAAAACCGTTACAGCTCTTGGCTAAAGAGATCCACTTTATAGATCCAATAACAATGCAAGAGAGATCATTTCAAAGTCAAAGAGAAATAAACTAACGCCTATATGATTTCTGCTGCCAAGAAACGTCTAGCTGTTGCCCCGATGATGGAGTGGACAGATCGCCACTGCCGTTCTTTTCATCGCGCGCTCACTAAAGATGCAGTGCTTTATACCGAGATGGTGACAGCGGGCGCTTTGATTCATGGGGATGTTCCGCGGCACTTGGATTACTCAGGGGATCAACATCCAGTCGTTTTACAGTTGGGTGGATCTGAACCTTCTTATTTAGCTAAAGCAGCAGAGCTGGCTCAGCAGTGGGCTTATGACGAGGTTGACCTCAATTGCGGCTGCCCTTCAGAGAGAGTCCAGCGTGGCGCATTTGGCGCATGCTTAATGGCTGAGCCGCAATTGGTGGCTGATTGTGTCATGGCCATGAAAGCCGTGGTCGATATTCCGATTTCTGTAAAGCATCGTCTTGGCTTAGATTCGATGGATGCCGCCAGCTCCGAGGCCGATTATCAATTCGCACTGAACTTTATTCTTGCGGTAGCGGATGCTGGTGCGAGTCAAGTCACTATTCACGCACGTAATGCAGTACTCAAGGGCTTGTCTCCCAAAGAGAATCGCAGCAAACCGCCATTGTGCTATGAAGTTGCCGCCAAGCTTCGTTTAGATGCGCAGAAACAATTCCCCAATTTAAAAGTCTTACTAAATGGTGGTTTAGAAACTAATGAGCAAATCGCTAGCCATTGGGATGACTTTGATGGCTTTATGGTTGGGAGGGCGGCTTACCATTTCCCTGCGATGTTATTGGGTTGGGATGATTTAATTAGCTCCGATGGTGAGGTTGCAGGCTATCTATTTAGCGAGACAGAGTGGCATCGAATCCAAATCTCATTGGTCAAGCAAGTTCAGGCTTGGTTTGATGAGTGCCAGGCAAAGAAGAAACCCTTTTATATTGGTGCATTCACAAGACATATTTTAGGCTTAGCCCATGGAAGGGCTGGTTCCCGTTACTGGCGCCAGCGCCTCTCTGATCATCATGCTTTGGCGAAAGTACAAAGCAAGGCAGAAATTGCCGACTTTTTCCTTAATGCCAGTCTGACCCTAGGTGATTGGGCTGCTTTCGATTTTGAGTCGGCTTAATAAGCTATTCAAGCTATTTTTGACAGGTTTTCAGCTCAAAAGCTATAATCTCAGATCTTCAGTGGCGGACGTAGCTCAGTTGGTAGAGTCCCAGATTGTGATTCTGGTTGTCGCGGGTTCGAGCCCCGTCGTTCGCCCCATATTCTATATGGGTTTGC
>NZ_NCJB01000004.1:0-39551 GCF_002282275.1 Polynucleobacter sp. 39-46-10
AAAGGACACGATATGGGCTTTCTCGCTGGCAAAAAAATTCTGATTACCGGCCTTCTTTCCAACCGCTCTATTGCCTATGGCATTGCCAAGGCATGTCACCGCGAAGGAGCTGAACTGGCCTTTACCTACGTTGGTGAGCGCTTTAAAGACCGTATTGTCGATTTTGCAAAAGAATTCAATACCGAGCTGATTTTTGACTGCGACGTTGGTAGCGACGAGCAGATTTCAGCTCTCTTCAAGGATTTAGCAAAAACTTGGCCTCAGTTTGATGGCTTTGTTCACGCAATCGGCTTTGCCCCCCGCGAAGCCATTGCCGGTGACTTTTTAGATGGCCTATCTCGTGAAGGCTTCAAAATCGCCCACGATATTTCCGCTTACAGCTTCCCAGCAATGGCAAAAGAAGCTTTGCCAATGTTGCGTGACAAGTCTTCCTTGTTGACGCTGACTTACCTCGGTAGTTTGCGTAACGTTCCTAACTACAACACCATGGGTCTTGCCAAAGCATCTCTGGAAGCCTCTGTACGCTACATTGCCGGCTCAGTTGGGCCCAAAGGTATTCGTGCTAACGGCATTTCTGCTGGTCCGATTAAAACTTTGGCTGCTGCAGGCATTAAAGGGTTTGGCAAGATCCTGGATGCAGTTGAACAAACCGCCCCAATGCGTCGCAATGTGACTATTGATGATGTGGGCAATACCGCTGCCTTCTTATTGTCTGATTTGGCAAACGGCATCACCGCTGAAATTATTTATGTTGATAATGGATTTAGCCAAGTTGTTGGCGGAATGGAAGAAGTTTGAGTGTTCCATTTCGCGAGGCCTTGAAGTTTTGGGCCAAGCTTGGCTTTATTAGTTTTGGTGGGCCTGCAGGTCAGATCGCAGTCCTTCACCAAGAACTTGTTGAGAAGCGTCGTTGGATTTCTGAGCGGCGCTTTTTACATGCACTGAACTATTGCATGTTGTTACCGGGACCCGAGGCTCAGCAGTTGGTAACTTATATCGGCTGGCTCATGCATCGAACTTGGGGTGGCGTCTTAGCCGGCACCCTCTTTGTTCTACCCTCTCTTTTTATTTTGATCGGCTTATCCTGGGTCTATCTCACCTTTGGCCAAGTGCCCTGGATTGCCGCCATCTTTTTTGGCATCAAACCCGCCGTTACCGCCATCATTCTTCATGCTGCAGTTCGCATTGGTAAGCGCACGATTCACAATCAAGCATTGCGCTGGGTTGCGCTTGGGTCTTTCTTAGCTATCTTTATTCTCAATCTTGCCTTTCCAATCATTGTTGTTTGTGCTGCCTTGATTGGTATCTGGGGTGGTAGGCGCTATCCAGAATATTTTCAACAAACTGCTGCTCACAATAAAGTCACTGGGACTCATGTCGCTGCAATCATTGATGATCACACGCCAACTCCAGAACATGCCAAGTTTTCCAAAAAGAGGTTCGCATTACATAGCTCGGTCGTTTCAGTACTCTGGCTCATTCCGTTTTTTGCTTTAGCTTTGTTTTTTGGCTGGAAAACACTTTACCCGCAAATCGCTTGGTTTTTCACTAAAGCAGCCTTTCTAACGTTTGGCGGTGCTTACGCAGTTCTGCCTTACGTATACCAAGGTGCTGTAGATCAATTCCATTGGCTCAGTGCTGGTCAAATGATGGATGGCTTAGCGCTTGGAGAAACAACCCCTGGACCACTCATCATGGTGGTGGCTTTTGTTGGCTACTTGGCTGGCCACATCCAACATTTAATCGGGTACAGCAATCCATTTTGGTTTGGCGTGCTTGGTGCCTGTGTTGCAACCTGGTTTACTTTTCTGCCTTCGTTTTTCCTGGTGCTGGTCGGCGGTCCACTGATTGAATCCACCCATGGCAAACTCGGCTTCACCGCACCTCTCACTGCAATCTCGGCTGCAGTGGTGGGCGTCATCGCAAACCTAGGCCTGTTCTTTGCTTACCACGTCTTTTTTCCGCATGGGCTTGGTGGCTCAATTTCTTGGATTTCGATTGTAATTACCCTACTTGCAGGCTTAGCACTTTTTAAATTTCAAAAAGGGGTAATCAGCGTTTTGACTGGTTCAGCTCTGGCTGGCTTGCTGAGTTATTTACTAACTACTTTATTAACCTAAGCTCACCGCTTTTGGAGCCGAAATTGGCATAATGTAAGTTATGCGAATCGAACCTCAAACTATCACCCATCTTCAAGAATGGCTCGGTAAAACCGAGATCCTTCAAGATATTGTTACAGCAGCGCCCGTCAAGGCTTTATCGGCAACGCTGGATCGACCCGATCCTGCCCCCAACGACGGAACCATTCTGCCAGAGCTATGGCATTGGCTTTACTTCTTGCCCTGCGCCCTTCAATCAGAAATCGGTCCTGACGGCCATCCTAAGCGTGGCGGCTTTTTGCCCCCCGTACCACTGCCGCGCCGCATGTGGGCAGGTAGTCGAGTTGAGTGGCTAGCTCCACTTGCTGTTGGAGATGAAATCGAACGTGTCTCTAGAATCGAATCTGTGACACACAAAGCAGGTCGTACTGGTGATCTCATTTTTGTATTGGTGAAACATGAAATTTCCAATCAGAATGGCCTTGCTCTCATTGAAGAGCACGACATTGTGTATCGCGATGCACCAGGACCCGATGACAAGCCAGTTGCACCCACACCCGCACCCACCGGTGCCACCTGGTCCAAAACAATTACTCCTGATGATGTCTTGTTATTTCGTTACTCAGCACTGACATTTAATGGCCATCGCATTCATTACGATCGCCAATACGTTACCGAGGTAGAGGGCTACCCTGGCTTAATTGTTCACGGCCCATTAATCGCAACTCTCTTAGTTGATCTTGTGCGTCAAAGCATTCCGGGCTGTAAGTTAAAGAACTTTGAATTCCGCGCCATTCGCCCAACCTTTGATATCAATATCTTTAAAGTCAGCGCCAAACCCGATCTCGAGAAAGATCCTTCCGGAAAAACAATCTCCATATGGGCCGAAGATCATGAAGGCTGGCTCACCATGCAAGCCACTGCAGTTTTAGTTTAGGGAATTTTTATCAATGACTACTTCGCATTTATCCAAAGCCTTAGCCACATTTGCTGCTGAATTAACAATTAGTGACATTCCCGAAGAAGTCATTGCGCGTACTGAGGATTTACTGGTTGATTGGTTTGGCTCTGCAATTGCTGGTAAAGGTTCGCGTCCAGTAGAGACCATCACTCAGTTTGCGCAAAGCATGGGCGGCTTTAATGCGGCCAATCCTGGCTCCGCTGAAATCCTGATTAGCCGCAAGAGCTCGAGCCCTTTCTTGGCTGTACTGGCAAATGCAGCAGCCTCCCACGTTGCTGAACAAGATGATGTTCACAATGGCTCCGTCTTTCATCCAGCTACCGTGGTATTTCCTGCGGCACTAGCAACAGCACAAACAATTGGCGCCTCAGGGGAAGATCTTCTAGTAGCTACTGTTGTGGGCTATGAAGTCGGCATTCGGGTTGGTGAATTTTTGGGTCGCTCGCATTACAAAACATTTCACACCACAGGTACTGCTGGCACCCTAGCAGCTGCCGCTGCTGTAGGTCATCTTCTCAAACTCAACCCAAACCAAATGCTGCATGCCTTTGGTTCTGCGGGCACACAATCCGCCGGCCTCTGGGAATTCCTACGCGATGCCGCCGACTCCAAGCAACTCCATACTGCGCATGCCTCCTCAACCGGCTTGATGTCAGCCTACTTGGCGCAATCGGGCTTCACTGGTGCTGAACATATTTTGGAAGGCAAACAAGGTTTGGCGGCTGGTATGTCCAGTGATGCAGACCCTAGCAAGTTAATTGATCGATTAGGTAGTCGCTGGACTATTGCTGAGACGAGCTTTAAGTATCACGCCTCATGTCGCCATACTCACCCTGCTGCAGATGCTTTATTACAAGTCATGCTGAAGCACCATCTCAAGCCTAATGATATCGCTAAAGTAGAAACCTTAGTTCATCAAGGTGCAATTGATGTATTGGGCCCAGTAACTGATCCAGCCACCGTGCACCAATCTAAGTTCTCGATGGGGACTGTATTAGCCTTAATTGCTCACTATCGATTTGCTGGTCTACAAGAGTTTGATCAACATTTTCATGATCAAGTGATTTGCGCATTCCGTGATCGCGTCACCATGATCTTAGATCCAGAAGTCGATAGCGCTTATCCCCAACGCTGGATCGGTAAAGTCAAATTGTATTTACAGAATGGTGATGTCTTAGAGGGTCGCGTTGATGAACCTAAGGGCGATCCTGGAAATACACTTAGTCGCGCTGAGATTACGGATAAAGCTATGCGACTAGCTGCATTTAGCGGTGGCGCAACGCCAAGCGAGATGAGTATCGCAATTGAACGCTTGTGGAATATTCGCAAAGAGGCCAAGATAGGTCTATTAATCTCATAACTGTCAGCCGCTTGTTTTCTTCTTTGCTTCATATTCAATAAAACCCTACACATGAACCCACTTGATACACCCATCGGCTTTAGTAGCACCTTCTTATTTGTTCCCGGAACACGCCCAGAGCGTTTTACCAAGGCGCTCGATAGTGGTGCTGATGGCGTGATCATCGATTTAGAGGATGCGGTAGCTGAGGAAGATAAGGAATCGGCCCGAGCAGCAATACGAGCTGCTTGGCCTACATTTACTGCAGAGCAAATAAAGCGACTGATCATTCGCTCGAATTCTCCTGGCAGTCATTTTTATGCGGCAGACCTGATCTTGGTCCAAGAGTTGGATGTGGCATGCATACTTATTCCAAAGAGTGAATCCCTCGACCAAATTAATGGTGCAGCACAAATCCTGCCAAATACAGCAATCATTCCAATGATTGAGACTGCCATTGGTCTTGATCGCCTCAATGAAATTGCAAACTCTGAACAAGTCCTACGTCTGGCTTTAGGCAATATTGATTTACAGGCTGACCTAGGGATGGTGTGTGACGCACAAGAAACTGAACTGCAAACAGCGCGCTTTCAGATTGTGCTGGCATCCCGCCTGGCTCAAATTGCCCCTCCAATTGATGGGGTTACCCCCTCTACCGACAATATTGAGCGCATCACAGATGATGCTGAACGCGCCAAAAGAATGGGGTTTGGTGGCAAGCTTTGTATTCATCCAAAGCAGGTTTCCCTGGTTAAGGATTCCTTTATGCCTACTGCTGCCGAGGTCTCTTGGGCGCATCGCGTCATTGAGGCCGACAAAGCATCTAAAGGTGGCGCGGTCAAGCTAGATGGTCGCATGATTGACCGTCCAGTCGTCTTATTAGCCCAAAGAACCCTAGCCATTGCTGGTAAACCCTGAAGCCGATAGTTATTAAAAGTGGCAAAATCATTCTGCTTCAAACATTAACGGAGACTTAAATGAAATTAAAGAAAACCCTTTTCGCTGGAATTGCTGCAGTTGTGAGCGCCAGCACTTTATTGGGCAGCAATATTGCATCAGCCCAAAAAGACTGGCCAACAAAATCCATTTCCTTGATTGTTCCTTTTGCAGCTGGTGGACCAACTGACTCTATCGCGCGCTTAATTGCAGTGCCAATGGGTCAAGCACTCGGTCAAACAGTTGTTGTGGAAAACGTACCTGGTGCCGGCGGCACAATTGCCACAACTAAGGTATCTCGCGCAGCTCCAGATGGCTACACGATCTATATTCACCACATGGGTATGGCTACAGCGCAAGCGTTGTACGACAAGCTCCCTTACGATCCAATGACCAGCTTTGATTACATCGGTCAAGTGGCGGACGTTCCAATGGTATTGCTCGGTAAAAAAGATTTGCCAGCAAACAACTTCAAAGAACTCGAAGCCTACATCAAGGCTAACGGCTCAAAAGTGACTATGGCTAACGCTGGTCCTGGCGCAGTGTCACAACTGTGTGGCCTGCTGTTCCAAAGTCGTTTAGGTGTTAAGTTGACCAATATTCCTTACAAAGGAACTGGCCCTGCTTTGACAGACCTCTTGGGCGGTCAGGTTGACCTCTTGTGCGACCAAACTACACAAACTATTCCTTACATCAAGGATGGTCGTGTAAAAGCATTTGGTACAACAACCATGAAGCGTTTGCCTGCAATTCCTAACGTTCCAACTTTGAACGAACAGGGCCTCAAAGGCTTTGAAGTTAAAGTTTGGCACGGTGTGTATGCTCCAAAAGGTCTTCCACAACCAGTCTTGGACAAACTCAATGCCGCCCTCAAGAAGGCGTTGAACTCCCCTGATGTTCAAAAACGTTTGAATGATTCCAATATTGATATTGTGTCAATGGATAAAGTATCTTCCAAAGGCCTCAAAGATCATCTTGAGAAAGAAATCAACGTCTGGGGTCCAGTCATCCGTAAAGCTAATATTCCAGATTAATTCTTGGAATAACAGTCAACAAAAAAGCCAGCGATCTGCTGGCTTTTTTGTTACCTAAAATTTACAGAGTAACCATCTAAGCAATCATCAGCCCGCCCTAAACAGATAGCCTGACTGCGCCTTTTCACGACGCTTGAGATAAATCGCATTTGAAATGGCGATCAGGGCCCAGATCGCCAAGAAGGGATCTAGTAGATAGTCCCAAAGGTTGGCAGATTCATGCCAATGAGCCGACCAGGCAATGATCGCAAAAGAAATAATCCAAACACCTTTGGTCCAACCAGCCAGACCGCAAACAATGGCAAAGAGAATAACGGTAATTAAGAATGCAATAGAGCCATAACCCCATGCATAAGGGTCGATCATTCCGACACCAAGAGCCAAAGGATAGAACGCAATCGCAATCAGCGCCAATGGCACTTTAAATCCAAACGGCGTCTTTTTAGCGGCAGGCAGTATGGAGCTCCACAGCAAGAGCATAGTCACAATACTAAGTTCACCAGTAACACCGCGCACGTAGGCGGATAAAGGTAATTCAAGCGACATCCCCAATGGCCAGAAGAGTAGATTCCCGAGCAAGAAGACTGCAACCAAGCGGATTGCAAATGGGATCTCTGTTTTGGATACTTTTTGCAAGAGAATAATGAGCACTACCGCACAAGTAAGCGACATCTCAAGTAAAGCGATGATTTGTAAGTATGAGACCATCATTGCACTTCCTTTTCCTTGAGATTGCTAGCATGCTTGAACCAGTTCACTGGGAAATAAACATGCTTAATCTTTTTTCTATCCCAGGTATAGACAAGATGAGCATCTTGGCCGTTGGCGGAAATTAAATACGGATAGGAGAACTCTCGATGCAGATCGTTGACCAAGGACTCATCATCTTCAACTACCTGTATCACCTTCCATTGGGTGGAGTTTGATTCACGCATCACCATTACCAGGCGATAGCGCCCTGCCTCAATATTATTGAGCACCATCAATCTAGTACCGTTGACTAGAGTGAGCGCTGCAACAGCAGAATTGGGGTTAGCAATCTCAAGATCTTTTGCGATTGACCAAGACTGCCCAGCATCCCTAGTTTCACTGACCGGAATTTGCTTGGGCTGAGAGCTTGATCGAGTTTGGCGAAAAAAAGCACTTGCCTCTTGCTGTCCATCAGTAAAGACAACAGGCTGAATCGCCCCTCTACCCGAACTCATACGTCGCTTATCAATGACCTGACTCGCCTCAATTCTAAGGAACTCACCAAAGCGGCCAATCCACTCGTGATATCCCGGCAGACCAAGACGTCCATCCGCAAATGTAAGCGCTGGAGACTTCACCAAGGTGCTCAGGTTAATCAATGGAGAACTAATGAGTCTCTGAGGCCGATCCCAAGTTAAACCCTCATCATCTGAAATCACTGAAGATATTGAGCTGCCTGCCCAACCACCAATAGATACAGTCACAAAAAATAACTGCATGCGACCATCAGCCATTCTTGCCGGCACGGGGTTACCTAGCTTGGCAATATAGCGGGACAGCCCCTTCTCTGCACTGACGCGATCCATTACAACAGTAGGGGCACTCCATCTGAATGTATGGGGATCAAAAACGGATGTATTAATAACTACGTCTGGCGCACCCTCTCGACTTCCCGCAAACCAGAAAGCTCTCACTCCACCATCCTTGAGTGAGATTAATGAGGCCGCATGTACTGATGGGGCTTCGGTATCAGGCAGCCAATCGATCCGCAGACTTGGTGGAGCGAGTTTTACGGGCGCAGTATTTTTGAGATTCTTTACCGGTTTACTGAGCTCAGTTGGCTCTAAAGCCTCATCCGATTGGCTTGCGCTATACACAGGGTGATCACCTGCAAATGGTGCCCACACAGGACGACTATCAATGTGTAAGTAGCCTAGTACTGAAGCTAGCAATAAAAAACAAAAAGCAATCACACGACTCATCGACAAGCATCCTTACCCACCAATGGCAACTCAATCGTTGTTGGCGTAGAAATTAAATATTCATTCACAAATAGGTGCTCTCCAATATGACCTCTGAGTATCGCCTGAATCTCAGCATCTGAATGACGGGCTCGCATTTCCATACGCTTACCCACTACCTTGCAAGATTCACATAGTGCGAGCTCCGCACCTATCGGCGACTGCACCGCTACTAATGGGTAAGCGCTAGTCAGCAAATTAATTTGGCCAGCATCCTTTGCCAAATATCCGTGCAATACCGCCCCCGGCAATAAGAGTCGATACTCCTCATCCTTGGCTCGGTAGTCACAAGGCACCCAAACATCTTTTCCTGCAACATCCTGAATAGTGCTTTGTGAATACCGACCCAAAGAACCCTCCAAAGGAGATAGGCTGCTAGTTAGCGCGCAGTAGCATAGAAAGCATCCAGCCAAAGCGATCGTCTTGCTACGCTCTCGATTGAATATGCCGAGCAGTATTAAGGCAATTGAGGTTCCCATAAATCCCCAGTGCCAAGGAGAATAATTCCAGATGCTGGTCTGACCCAAGAAGTTTGATAGCTGTAAGTTACCCCCAACCCAAGTGAGCGCAGAAAATAAGATCAGCTGCAAAACCAATGCAATCCGAAATCCCCATAAAGGCAAGCGATCCCAGTACACGGCAATCAATGCAGCAAATGCTGGCATCACCGGCAATAGATAGCGGCCAGAGCGCTGGCTTGGCAAACTAAATACAATGAAAAAAGCTAATATCAAAAGTAGTAGCAAGCCTTCTTCAAGAGATATAAAACGGCGCTCTCGCCAACATTGCATTAATGCAGAAATCAATACGAAGGTAAATAACCCAGCATTAGCAAGAGTCGTTAAAGCCAACATCCAAATGCTGTCGCCGCCACGGACTAAATCTAAAAGATAGTTGGAGCTGCGTGGCTCGAACTTACCCGCATTCTCACCAAGCACAAATTCTTTCCAGACGGCCTCCGGAAATGGGTCGAGCGCAAACCACAGAGCAAAGACAGCCAACGACAGAATGACAATCAAAATTACTTTATATAAGTCTTGCAGTAAGACCTTGGGGATGCTCCACTCACGCCAGCGCCAGTAAAACAAGCTCAAAGCAAATGCAGCTGGAACAATATAAGCAAAAGACTTTGACAGCAATGCCATGCCAAAAGAAGCGCCAGCTAACGCCGGGAACAAAAGCTTGGATTCAAAGGCAGCTTTACCCCAATAGAGCAAGGCAAAGAATGGCAAACTCAACCAAAACACCTCAGGGGGGTCAGTCAAAAAAGGTCGGCCATAGCGATAGGTCGCAAAAAAGGAAAGCCATACTAGCGCTGCTACCAAGCCCGTCTGTTTTTTGCCGCTGAAACGAGCCACGGCAAAAAACAAGAAAAATGCCGTTAAACCGGTATATAAAACACTAGGCCAACGTAGTGCTAAGAGTGTCCAGGTGCGCCCCCAGCTTGTACTAGCAATCCCCTCCCAAAATACTAAGGGTGGTTTGGTATTTTTGATGCCGTCCATCTCAGACTGTAGAGGTAACCAAGCCCCAGCATCGGCAGTCATCCTTACGATATGCATGTAGGGATACTCATCACCATTCTTGGGCGCAAAGCGACTATCTAAACCATATAGATAAGTGAATACGCCTAGAAGTAGGATAAAAAATGTATTTCGATAAGTAAAAGAGCCAAGCATATCGCTAGTTTATAGGTCCTGGGGTTAAATGCTAAAAACTATTAAGGTCATTACCCTCGTTTATGACTCTAAGCTTATTAAAAATCCATCTAAGTAAAACCACTAATCCCCACCCTATCTGATTAAGATAGGGTTTATTAGCATCATTCTTAGAACAGCTGTATGTATGACGGAGACTATTCCTATGCGAACGAAGTATTTAAAACCCATTTTGGTGGCCAGCACCCTGATTGGCTTGAGCCAGTGGAGCGGACTAAGTCTTGGGCAAACTGCCGACCAACTCTATAAACGCGGCCTGGCTGCAACCTGCGCCAATTGTCACGGCACTGATGGCAAAGGCGTAGTTGATGGTGGTATGCCACTCATCAATAACCTCACCAGCCAAGAGATGCTCACTAAACTCAAAGCTTATAAGGGTGGCACGCTAGTGGGCACGATCATGCCCCAACTAGCAAAAGGCTATACCGATGAACAACTCAATACTATTGCCAATCAACTTGGCAAGAAACAATAAGGAGGCGCCATGGATCGTCGACATTTTATAGGTCAGAGCGCTGCAGCCTTAGGCCTGCTTGCAGGTTTTTCAAGCCAAGCCAAAGCAGTTAATCTACAAAAAGCAGAAATCCTAGTGATTGGTGGCGGCTATGGTGGCGCAACTGCTGCGAAGTATTTGCGCTTGTTCTCCAACAACACTGCTCGAGTAACCCTGATTGAGCCCAATACCTCTTTTATTTCTTGCCCAATGTCTAATTTGGTTATTGGTGGATCAAGAAATTTAGCTGAAATTACCTCCCCTTACGACACATTGAGTAAGCGTCATGGCATCAAGATTATTCAAGATAGTGTGAGTAGCATTGATCCAGATAAGAAAATGGTGACTCTCGCTTCCGGAAAAACTTTACGCTACGACAAAGTAGTCGTATCTCCTGGTGTGTCACTCAATTTCAAAAGTATTGAAGGTCTTGCGCAAGCCAACAAAGATGGCGTAACTCTTCAAGCATGGAAAGCAGGGCCAGAAACAGTTGCCCTACATAAGCAAATCGCTGCCATGCGTGAGGGCGGTACTTTTGCAATTACTATTCCAGAGGCCCCATATCGCTGCCCTCCCGGCCCTTATGAGCGCGCTTGTCAAGTAGCAAATTACCTTAAGCAGCACAACCCTAAGGGTAAGGTATTAATTTTGGATGCTAACCAAGATGTGACCTCTAAGGGGGCATTATTCAAGAAGGTTTGGGCTGAGCAATACGCCGGAATCATTGAGTACCGACCAAAGAGTAATGTAGTTGGCGTGGACGCAAAAACCAAAACACTTAAACTCGAAGTTGAGGATGATGTTAAGGCTGATGTGCTGAATGTTTTGCCACAAATGTCATCTGGTGAAATCGCAATTAAGACTGGATTGGCAAACTCCAATGGTCGTTGGGTGAATGTGAACTTCCTCAACTTTGAATCAACTGCTCAAAAAGATATCCACGTATTGGGTGACTCCATTCAAATTGCGCCGGCTATGCCAAAATCAGGCCATATGGCAAATCAGCACGGCAAGGTGGCAGCAGCAGCGATCGTTGCGGAGTTGAGCGGCTGGGAAGTCAATCCAGCACCCGTCCTAACTAACACCTGCTATAGCTTTGTGAATGATCGAGAAGTAGTGCACGTTGCCAGCGTCCATCAGTACAACGCAGCAAAGAAAACCTTTGAGCCAGTCCATGGTGCCGGTGGTCTCTCTCCGGCCCCATCAACTCTCGAAGGTGTATATGCCTGGGGCTGGGCACACAATATCTGGGCTGATAGCTTAGGTTAAAAGTCAATACGCTCACTAAAAAAGAGGCCAAGGCCTCTTTTTTAGTGTCTACAGAGATTTACCCATCTCAGAAATTCGCTTACGTCTTCGCTTACTAATGAACAAGAAGATAACCGCCACCACTGGGGCGGCAATTGCAGCAACAATTTCGGGGTGAATAGCAAAGCCAGCTTCTTTTCCGCCTTTGGCGACATAGGCCAACAAGCTCACCGCATAGTAAGTTAACACTAAGACCGATAGACTCTCCACCGTTTCCTGTAAGCGCAGCTGCAAACGTGCTCGCTGATCCATACTAGCGAGTAATTTTTGTGTCTGCTCTTCATTCACAAATTCAATACGCGTTCTCAAAGTTTGCGTTGTTCTTGAAATGCGATCAGATAACTCCTTTAATCTACGTTGGGTCCAGATACAGGTACCCATGGCTGGCTGAAAACGTCGATCCATAAACTCCGAGAGAGACTGCACACCCAGAATCGGAGATTCAGCTAGCTCGTATAAGTTCTTACTGAGCAATTGGCTATAGGCCTCAGAAGCAGTAAAGCGCAGCCCATATCCCGAGATCCACTGCTCAGCCCTTGAGGCTAAATGAGAGAGCTCACCCAAAAACTGCCCATCCTTTTCAGTATGAACACCGGACTCAGTTTGTAACTGGGAGATATTTTTAGATAAGTCGGCTAATTCTGACTCTGCACTCCTCAAGGGCATTGATAGGCTCTTGGCTACTGGGAATGCAATCATCGCTGCCATGCGATAGGTTTCCGCTTCAGCAATTGCTCGTGCTACGCGGCCAGCCTGGCGTGAACCTAAAATATCATGCGGAATAAAGTAAGAGATGAAGCCGTCATCATCCAAACGCAGATCCGTCCACAGTTGAGCCTTCTTGCTCGGCAGGATATAACTCCCGAGCACTGTATTTCCACTAAAGATATCGGACACCTCCTGGGCCTCTGAAAATAGTGGACGATGTTCAAATGCGAGATCTAATGCAGAAATTCTTTCACCACCTGCCTCAATAATAGTTGGGCATCCTAGGCTTTGAAATAATTTATCCAAACTTTTCTCAAGAGCCAGTCGAGACCCCAACAGTGGTCCAGTAATTTTGACGGGATTATGTGTAATCGCTGCGATGGTTGCAAATTCGCCATGTAATTCCCACTTAATCAGCACCCTCTGTGGCTCAGGCGCCAAAGTGAGTATCTTGAAAGAGTGATCCTGGTCATGATCATTGGGAATCCCCAAGGCAGCGCTTAGCTTTTGAATCCACTCAATTTGAGTCTGGCGAGAATTAGCATCTAGCAAAAAGGATTGCGATAACACCCTCTCATTTGGCCAGAGCGCTATTGGGGGGCGCGCATGCACTTCTTCGTGCAACTGTTTTCGAGCGGGGTGATCGTAAGGTTTCATAAGAATTACAAATTAATGAGTACTAGCAAACTATACGCCACCAAAGTCTGACTGAGCTTGATAGGGGTGAACGCCACGATTTAAACAGCCTCGGACGTAATCAATACTTGTTCGTAAAGCGTAGTAATCACTTGCCATACTTTTCGATACCTTCAATTGCAGAGCTTGGTATTCAAGCAAGTCAAGCTTCTTAAGGTACTCATCCCTAGATTCAACTTGAAAATTTCCCGTCAATTCCTGCTCATAAGTCTTAAGGACTCCGTATAGCTGGTTAATCTTGCGATGCATCCGTTTATTACGATAACCAGGGAGACTAATTAGTATTGGATAAGCAATGGCGCAGAATGGTAAGAATACAAAAACTAAACGGTTGATGATTTCAGCTAGCCAGAATGGAAAAAAGTTCATCAACCACGGCGAACCATTCTTCTCATAATGTAGCGCCACTGGACTCTCTGGAAAATGAGTATTTCCAAAAAAAGGAAATTCACCTCGTCGCGCAAAAAAGTTAGCTTTACCACTTATTTCATGGGATGCCTCAAGAAATAAAAATTGAAGGGCTGGGTGCATACGATCATCAATTAATAAATTAGTAGTCGTTGCCAGTAATTGCACCTCACGATCTGGATAGTTGCGAGGTAAGCTGAAACCCCCTATAGGTACTTGCAAAATATGTAGGTAAGGTAGTAAATGAGAGTAAGCCTGCGCCCGCTCAAATCCAGACAAATGAATCGCTGGATCATTCAGTAAGGCCTGAACATTTTCTGAGAGATAGCCATCCACTAAAAAAGCCGCATTAATTTTACCTTTTTTAAGAGCGCTTACAGCTTCATGATTTTGCAAGTAGAGAAAGCGCGCTTCTTTTTTCAAACCCGATACGTCCAATATGCGCATTGCTTGAGCATGTGTACCGCTTCCAACAGCGCCAACCGATACAGTATCTTTTAAGAAATACTCGAATTGGCTGCTCACCTTTACAAAATTGCTTGCCCTGGCTTCAGGGCCTCGATAAAAAAACCAGATAGGCTCGTAATCTACTGCGCCCAATGAGGCGATGCCTGCGATGCCATTAGGACTCAAGGTACCAGCCTGAACGAAAGCAGCCTGCAAAGGATCCTTGCGGTCGGCTAAACGCTCCAGATTTTCTTGGGCGCCTTTTGTTTTTACCAGCTCAATCTTAATTCCCTTTTTCTCAAAGTATTCAACATATTTCCTCGCCAACAATTCATAGGACCCACCTTCTGTGCCAGTAGCCATAGTGACGTGTCTTGGTGGCGGTGGATCGGCATACAGCCAGATGCCCACCAGGCCGAAAAGGAGGAACGCTAGAATTGGCCAAGCCTCGGATAAAAACTGTGAAAAATCGCCCCATTTCTCCTGTGCAGTCTCATAGAGGCCTAGGTAGGTTTCTTGTACGTCTTGTTTGATACTTCCCATGGAAGGCCAATCAGCAAATATGTCAAAAGCTAATCATAATGGGCTTACCCCCTCCAGAAAAGACCCTCATCATGCTCACCATTAGAAAATCTCAAGACCGTGGCTACGCTGACCATGGCTGGCTGAAAAGCTTTCACTCCTTCTCTTTTGCGGGTTATTACAACCCCCAATTTATGGGTTGGGGCAATTTAAGGGTGATCAATGAGGATCGGGTCGCCGCAGGCATGGGTTTTGGCAAGCACAGCCACCGTAATATGGAAATCATTAGCTATGTTTTATCTGGCGAATTGGCTCATGAGGACAGTATGGGTAATGTCAAAGGTATTCCACCTGGCGACATTCAACGCATGAGCGCTGGCTCTGGCGTCACTCATAGCGAGTTCAATCACGCCAAGGATCAAAGCACCCATTTTCTGCAGATTTGGATTGAGCCCAATGTCACAGAGATCTCTCCAGGCTATGAGCAAAAATCCATTCCTCCCGAAGAAAAGCAAGGGAAGCTTTGTCTGGTTGCCTCGCCAGATGGTGGGGGCAATGCAGTCAAAATTCATGCCGATGCCAGAATGTACGCAGGATTTTTTAACAATGCACAACCCCAGCAATTCGACCTTGATCCAAAACGTAAAGCTTATATTCACCTCGTGAGAGGCTCCCTGGACATCAATGACATACACCTATCTGGAGGGGATGCTTTATTAATCGAAGCTGAGAATAAGCTCACTATTAGCAATGGCAAGGATGCTGAAGTTTTGGTCTTTGACCTTTATCATTAATATTAACTTGAAGACCTTCCAAACTTAACCGCATAAGATAAAAACATGAGTCAATATGTAGCCGTAATCGGCACCGGAACTATGGCCTCAGGAATTGCAGCGGGATTCATCTCTCACAGCATCCCAGTTGCAATATTGGGAAGAAGTAAAGGGAAATCTAGCGAGTGTCTTAAAAAGGCTATTCAATTAGCAATCAAGATTGGCTTGCATGGTGAGAATGCTGCGCTTGATGCGCCCACCATCGAAGCAGCTCAAGCGAGCAGCACCATGGAAGACTGGGCAGGATGGGATGATTGCTCCTGGGTAATTGAGACCATTGCTGAAAATTTGGAATTAAAGAAACAAATTTTTGCTTACCTTGATACCAAAGTGCCAGCTCACATACCGATCGGGAGTAACAGCTCAGGCTTTCCAATTACCAAAATCTCCACTGACCTGAAAACTGCAAACCGAATGATGGGGGCTCACTACTTTATGCCAGCAGAAGTAGTTCCTTTGGTAGAGATTGTGATGGGAGAAAAAACAGGATCGGCATTTGCAGAACAGGTATGTCAGCTTTATAAAGCTATTGATAAAAAACCAGTGCTGGTTAAAAAGGATATACCTGGATTTTTAGCAAATCGAATTCAGCATGCCTTGATGAGAGAGGCCCTCTCTCTTGTGCAAGAGGGAATTGCAAGTCCCGAAGATATTGATGACGCTGTGCGTTATAGCTTTGGCTTTCGCTATGCAGCAGTCGGGCCAATGACTCAGAAAGAGATCTCTGGCTGGGACGGCATGGCCAATGCAGCAAAGGAAATCTACCCATCTCTTTCTAATATCACTACCCTACCGCCAAAAGTGGTGCAACTGATGAATGAGGGAAAGACAGGCATGAAGGCTGGTGAGGGTTTCAGAAAATGGACGCCTGAGGAAATTCAACAGACCTCAAATTCATATTCAAAAAGGCTGAAAGCAGCCTTTGATGTGTTGAGCATGGACTAATCAATAAAAACTATTTACCGAAAGCATTACATGATTGAAATATCTGAAAAAAAATTGGCCGGGCCAATCATTCGCCTGCATCCCAATGACAATATTGTTGTTGCTCGTATAGACGTTGGTATCGGTGAAGTTGTAGCTAGCGAGAACTTCACAAGCCGCAGCCAGGTTCCTGCAGGCTACAAAATTGCCACAAAGAAAATTCTTAAGGGCGAACCTATCCTGAAATACAACGTGACAGTAGGATTTGCCAATACTGATATTGAACCCGGCATGATGGTTCACAGCCACAACACCGAGTTTCGTGAATTCGATCGCGACTACGCCTATGCCAGCGAGTACAAACCCACCACCCTACTTCCAGAATCTGAGCGAGCCACCTTCCAAGGTTACGTACGTGCCAATGGAAAAGTTGGCACACGTAATTTCATTGGCATTCTATCTACCGTCAATTGCTCTGCAACTGTAGTCAACAAAATTGCAGAATGGTTCACGCCAGAACGTTTAAAAGATTTTCCAAATATTGATGGCGTTGTCGCTTTTAGCCATGGTATTGGTTGTGGCATGGAGATGAGTGGTGAGCCGATGCAACTACTTCGCCGAACCATGGCGGGGTATGCACAACACCCTAACCTGGCCGCTGCTTTGATCATTGGATTGGGATGCGAACGCAATCAACTCAAAGGATTGATGGAGCAAGAATCTCTGCAAGAAAACTCTACTTTGCATACTTTTATCATGCAAGAGACCGGTGGTACACGCAAAACAATTGAAGCCGGAATTGAAGCTGTTAAAGCACTTTTGCCAGAGGCTAATAAAGCGAAACGTCAGACTGTTTCTGCAAGCCACTTGTGCGTTGGCCTGCAATGTGGCGGATCCGATGGATTCTCCTCTATTACCGCAAACCCAGCCTTAGGCGCTGCAATTGACATTTTGTCGTGCCATGGTGGCACAGGCATTCTCTCCGAAACGCCAGAGATTTATGGCGTTGAACATACGCTGACTCGTCGAGCTGCAAGCAAGGCAATTGGCGAGAAATTAATCCAACGCATTCGCTGGTGGAAAGATGAATACTCCGTGGGTCGCGATGTCCAAATCAATGGACAAGTTAGCCCTGGAAATCAAATTGGTGGTCTAGCCAACATCTTCGAAAAGTCACTTGGCTCTTCTATGAAAGGTGGCACAGGCCCCTTAATGGAAGTGTATCGATACGCAGAGCCTGTAACAGCTAAAGGCTTTGTGTTTATGGATACACCGGGGTTTGACCCAGTTTCGGCAACTGGTCAAATTGCTGGTGGCGCAAACCTGATTGCATTCACCACCGGACGTGGGTCTATGTTTGGATCAAAGCCAGCGCCTTGTATCAAACTTGCTACCAATACACCAATGTATGAACGACTCACCGAAGATATGGATATCAATTGCGGTGAGATCTTGGATGGTACGGTTTCAGTCCAAGAAATGGGGCAACGTATTTTTGAACTCTTTCTGAGAACAGCATCTGGTGAGGCCTCAAAAAGCGAGCTATTGGGTCTTGGGGATTATGAATTCGTGCCCTGGCAAATTGGAGTAATGAGCTAAGTCCAGCCTCAAGCTCAGGGTGATACGAAGCGGGCTTGATGCCCGCTTTTTCTTTACCTAAAAGAAGCTAAAAAAGTTTGCTGAGGATTGTAGAATGAAGCATATTGATTCAATCGGGACTTCACTAGGATTATGAAATTCAGGGACTACTACGAAACACTCGGTGTAGCGCGTAGCGCAACCGAAGCGGAGATCAAGGCAGCTTATCGCAAGCTGGCCCGCAAATATCATCCAGACGTAAACAAAGAAGCTGGCGCAGAAGAACAATTTAAAGCTGTTGGCGAAGCCTACTCCGTACTAAAAGATACCGAGAAGCGCGCTGCATACGATCGCATGGGCGCCAATTGGAAAAATGGTCAGGATTTCACGCCTCCACCGAACTGGAACGAGGGATTTGAATATTCTGATGGCAACTTTGGTGGCGGCAATAGTGGCTTTGGCGGTGGCTATGAAGGTGATCAGAGTGAATTCTTTGAATCTCTTTTTGGCAGAGGCCGCCATACGCAAGGTGGTCGAGGCGGTAACCCACGTCAAGGAATGAACTTTAAAGGCCAAGATCATCACGCCAAAATATTGATTGACCTTGCCGATGCCTATAACGGCGCCAAGCGCACTATTAGTCTGCATATGCCTATGCAGGATGGCAATGGTCATGTCAGCACCCAAGAACGCAAACTCGATGTCAGCATTCCTAAGGGTATCAGGGCCGGGCAAAACTTACGCTTAGCTGGACAAGGTGGTCCGGGTATGGGTACAGGTGGTGCGGGCGATCTATACCTCGAGATTGATTTCCATCCAAACCCCATTTATCGCGTGGATGGCAAAGATGTGTATCTTGATTTACCGTTATCGCCATGGGAAGCCGCACTCGGAACGACCGTTAATATACCTACTCCGGCAGGATCTACTTTGGAATTAAAGATTCCAGCAGGTACGGCAACCGGTCGCAAGATGCGACTAAAAGAAAAAGGTATCCCAAGTAAAGAGGCTGGTGATTTATACGTAGTGCCCAATATTGTCGTACCGAATGCTGAAACAGATGCGCAAAAAGAAGCCTATCAAACACTAGAGAAAGCTTTTGATTTCAACCCCAGAACCCACCTGAAGGGATGATGAATATGACACAAACACAAATCACCTGGATCGAAGGTAGCGTTGTTGAAGAAGAGGTACACATGAGTATTGTGGAAATTTCACAAGCAACACGTGCACCTGAGGATCTCATCATGTCTTGGGTATCGGAGGGCGTTCTTAGTCCTGCCGGCTCATCCCCTGAAGACTGGCGCTTTAGCGGAGAATCACTCAGGCGCGCAAAGACTGCTGCCCATCTTACCCATGATCTGGAGCTGAATACTCCTGGAGTTGCGTTAGCACTTGATCTTCTTGAAGAAATTAGCCACCTCCGGAACCAACTACTTCGCCAGAATCTAGGATGAAACATCAATGACTACATTGCCCTGTATTGAAATTGAAACCGCACCCAATCCAAGCGCTTCTGTCATTTGGCTTCACGGACTAGGTGCTGATGGCAATGACTTTGTACCCATCATTCCGCAACTCAATCTTTCTGAATGTCCTGCCATCCGCTTTGTTTTTCCAAGCGCGCCCTCTATGCCCGTAACGGTCAATGGCGGCTACGTCATGCCAGCTTGGTATGACATTACTGAAAGAGATATCAACGCCCGTGAAGATCTTGCTGGTATTCACAAATCGGCAATAGCAATCTCAGAGTTAATTGAGCGAGAGGCAAGTCGTGGTATTGCCTATGGAAGTATTGTTTTGGCTGGCTTCTCACAGGGTTGCGCCATGTCTCTTCAGGTGGGTCTACGCTTTCCACATCGATTGGCCGGCATCATGGCGCTGTCTGGCTACCTACCCCTAGCAAAGTCATTGCCACTTGAAAGAAGTGAGGCCAATAGTAAGACTCCGATTTTTATGGCGCATGGCATTTGGGATGCCGTGATTGTCCCAGAGCGTGCAGAAGCTTCGGCCGATACATTAGAGAAATTAGGCTACCAGGTCAACTGGAATGCCTACCCAATGGAGCACTCTCTTCATCCAGATGAGCTAGTGGATATCTCCAGATTTTTGACGATGGTGCTTAACAAGCCACAATCTAAGCAATTGAAATTGCCTTAAGATTCTGAGCGACTTAAGAGCAATTCCCATCGTTGTAATTTGATATCTAGATCGGCAGTGATTTCTGATAAGCGCGCTTGCATGCTTGCCGCTAATTCAGGCTCATTCTTATAAAGATCAGGGTTACTCATCGCAATACCAATATCTGCCTGCTCTGTCTCTAGAGTTTCAATTTGCAAAGGCAATACCTCTAGCTCTTGACGCTCTTTACCATTGAGCTTCTGTACACCGCTTTTAGCAACAACGGGTTTAGATTCAACTACAGCCTCAATCTTTGGCTCTTGTTTTGACTCAGTTTTAGCGCCACCATTGGCTGCACGAATCTTGTCAGAGCGAGCCTTCTGAATCTTCCAGTCCTCATAACCACCTTCATACTCGCGCCAGAATCCATCGCCCTCATTCGCAATAATGCTGGTCACGACGTTATCTAAGAAGTAGCGGTCATGACTGACCAAGAACACGGTGCCCTTATAGTCTTGGAGCAATTGCTCGAGTAAATCTAGAGTATCAATATCCAAGTCATTAGTTGGCTCATCTAGAACCAAAACGTTTGCAGGGCGGGCAAATAAGCGCGCCAATAATAGGCGGTTGCGCTCTCCACCAGACAATGTACTTACTGGGGAATTAGTGCGCTCTGGTGCAAATAAGAAATCACTCAGATAGCTCTTCACGTGCTTCTTATTGCCATTAATTTCAATCCACTCGCTACCTGGGCTGATGTAATCTTCAAGCGAAGCGTTGAGGTCAAGGCCTTCGCGCATCTGGTCAAAATAGGCTACCTCAATACGAGTACCCATCGTTGCCGTGCCAGAGTCTGGTGCAATCGTTCCAAGAATTAATTTCAGAAGAGTGGTCTTACCGGCACCATTAGGACCAAGAAGCCCAACTTTATCGCCACGCAAAATCGTTGCCGTGAAATCCTTCACAATGGGGCGATCGTAAGACTTGGAAACATTCTGAAGATCGGCAACAATCTTGCCGCTTCTATCGCCTGCTGAAACTGCGAGCTTCACTTGGCCAACGGCATCACGCCGTTGCGAGCGGCTTGTACGCAGAGCCTCTAAACGGGCTATACGGGCAACGCTGCGAGTGCGTCTAGCCTCAACCCCTTTACGGATCCAAACCTCTTCTTGTGCAAGTAATTTATCCGCACGCGCATTAGCCAAGGACTCAGAATTCATTTCCTGATCTTTTAAGACTTCATACGCCGAGAAATTTCCTGGGTAGGTACGCAAGATGCCGCGATCAAGCTCCACAATTTGTGTGCAGACGTTATCCAAGAAAGCCCGATCATGAGTAATCAGAATTACGGAGCCCTTGTATTCTTTTAGCAAATCTTCCAACCAAGAAATCGAATCCAAATCCAAATGGTTAGTAGGCTCATCCAATAGCAATACATCAGGCATCTCCACTAGAGCGCGAGCTAAGGCAACACGTTTCTTGGTT
Organism: Polynucleobacter sp. 39-46-10; assembly: GCF_002282275.1. Lineage (NCBI taxonomy): Bacteria > Pseudomonadati > Pseudomonadota > Betaproteobacteria > Burkholderiales > Burkholderiaceae > Polynucleobacter > Polynucleobacter sp. 39-46-10. The sequence continues at coordinate 21,602 of NZ_NCJB01000004.1, forward strand.
CCACCCGATAAGGTATTAATCTTGACCTCAGCTTCTAAATGGAGACGATCCAGTGTTTCATGAACACGTTGTTCCCAGTTCCAGCCACTAAGGGCCTCTAATTGGGATTGCACTTCATCTAGACGATGGTGAGCTGCATCATCCCACTCGCCGATGCTGAGAGCCTCATACTCTTCACGCAGAGCCTTGGCCTGCGCTACACCCTTGGATACCGCATCAAAAACGGTCTCTTCAGCCTCAAATATCGGCTCCTGAGGAACATAGGCAATTCGGAGGCCTTGCTGATATTGCAGCAAACCATCATCCATTTTTTCTATGCCAGCCAAGATCTTCAATAAAGAAGATTTACCAGTGCCATTTCGGCCAATTAAGCCAACACGCTCCCCCGATTCCAGTGAGAAAGCAGTATTTGCGAGGAGGTCAACGTGGCCAAAAGCCAGTTTTGCATCAGTGAGTACGATTAAAGCCATGACGACATTATCGTCACTTCACTCAAAGTGGTGATATTTCCAATAAACATGGGATTGAGAAGTAGAATTTACTCTAGTAATTCATCCAAATAAAGAGATAAATGACCTGTAAGCTTAGCCCTGCCGCTCCACGCCTTATCCTCTTTGCTGGTCATGCGGGCACTGGCAAAACTACTTTAGCTAAAAAAGCATTACCCCTGATTATTGAAAAGACTGGGGAAACCTTTTTCTTTTTAGATAAAGATACTGTATATGGCGCCTATAGCGCCCATGTCATGAAGCTCACCACCAACAACCCCAATGATCGCGATAGCCCTTTCTATCTACAGAATCTAAGGGATTGGGAATATGCCGGACTGATTGCGGTTGCCAAAGAAAACTTGCAGCTCGGAGTTAACGTCATCTTGGTGGGCCCATTTTCTAGTGAAATTCAAAGCGGTCGAATGTTTAACCCAGAAGAGCTGGGGGTTCCCAGTGTGTCCAGTATCAGAATCGCCTGGATTGAGTTAGACAAGAGCGAAGCCAAAAGTCGCATGGAGAAGCGCGCAGATCCGAGGGATGAATACAAACTCAAGCATTGGGATCAGTACACCAAACGGAGAATAGAGCCGCCAAAGCATGCTGCAATACAGCGCTTTGATAATCTTCATTTTGATGAGGCCAAGTTTGAAAAGTTGATTGATTACCTTATTCAATAAAGACTAGGCAAAAAAATAGAGCCCCAAGGGGCTCCATCTCGAGAACCAAGAACTAAATTCTTAGAACTTGTATGTGACACCAACAGCGGGCATCCATGGGTTCAGAGTTAATTTACCGCCATTAGCACCAGTTGCAGTAGTGGTAACGTTGGTAGACATGGTGGCGTATTTAAGGTCAACGTTTAAACCCCAATTTTTATCAAACATGTAATCCATGCCAACCTGACCAACCGCGCCAAAACTTGAGTTATCGACAGAATATGCGCCATTGCCCAAGTTGTTACGACTAGTGAAAATTGTATAGTTCACGCCAGCACCAACATAAGGCTTAAATGCGCCAAAGTCTGTGAAATGATATTGAAGGACTAATGATGGTGGAAGAGCCTTAATAGTGCCCAACTTATTACTACCAACATCAATCTGAATAGTTTGCGGATAAGTCAAAACTAATTCCGCAGCAATATTTTTAGTAAAAAAGTAAGAGATATCAAACTCAGGAATAACTTGATCTTTTGCTTTTACATTTGCACCCTGCACTACGCTACCTGATTGGCCGTTACTCCAAAGCAAATCAACGGCACGCACGCGAACCATCCATGGGTTCTCGCTTGAGGATTGAGCTTGAACGGCAATTGGAGCTAATGAAGCTACTGCTGCCATAGCGGCTACTAAAGATTTAATGCGCATGATGTACCCCTTTTCTGTTATCAATTTGATGAATCTATTTTCAAATTGAAGATGGGGCTTGCATTTGATGCAAATCAAATGCAAAGGTTGCTGAAATTTTTTATGTGTTTAAAAGCAACACTATTTTGATCAGTTTTTGATCCACATCAAATTGATCACAGCACTTTGGAATAAGTACCCTTAGCTTGAGATTCTCTGAGGTGACGATCAAAAGTCATCGCCACCCTTCTAGCCAAAAGCCTACCCTTTATAGGTACAAGCATTTTGGCACCATGCCACTCCAAGAGACCAGCTTCTTCTAGATGCTTGAGTTCTTGAATCTCTATTTTGAAATAGCTTGAGAAGTCAATTTGATGAGACTTGGAAAATTGCTCTGTATCAAGAGCAAATTGGCACATCAGCTCGCCAATGAGTTCACGCCGCAGCATGTCATCTTCATCTAACTGAAGGCCGCGGAGAGTAGGCAAACGACCATCATCAATTACTGCATAGTACTCATCGAGAGTACGAACATTTTGAGAATAGCAATCATCCACCTTGCCAATCGAAGAGATACCAAATGCCAGGAGATCACATTCTGCTTGGGTTGAATAGCCTTGGAAATTACGATGAAGCTTACCTTCTTTTTGTGCAATCGCTAATTCATCATCGGGTTTAGCAAAATGGTCCATACCAATAAATACATAACCTGCTTCGCCAAGTCTTTCTATAGTGTTCGACAGAATATCCAACTTATCGGCCGCTCCCGGCAAATCTGCTACAGCAATTCTGCGCTGCGGTTTGAAGATGTGGGGCAAATGAGCATAGTTGTAAACCGAGAGGCGGTCAGGACTCATCTTTAGCACTTCATCAACGGTTTCCTTAAAGGTCTCAGGTGTTTGCTTTGGCAAACCATAGATTAAATCTACGCTTCGGGATTTAAATCCATACTTTCTTGACCAATTCATCACCGCCTGCGTCTCTTCAATGGTTTGCACGCGGTGTACCGCTTGCTGAACCTCGAGATTGAAGTCTTGAACACCCAAGCTGATACGGTTAAAGCCCAATTCAGCCAGCAAGGCAATATCTTCCTCAGTCACTCGTCGTGGATCAATCTCAATTGAGTATTCGCCGCCAGGGAGCAGATCGAAATGCTCACGCGTGTGCTGCATCAACTCGATCATCTCTTCGTGAGACAAAAATGTGGGTGTACCACCACCCCAATGTAGCTGGGTCACTGGTATTTTTTTCTGGGCACCCATGACCGCACAAACCATCATAATCTCTTTAGCTAAATACTTGATGTACTTAGCGCTTCGACCATGGTCTTTGGTGATTATTTTGTTGCAACCACAGTAGTAACAAATGTTGGGGCAGAAAGGCAAATGAAAATACAGCGATAGTGGCTGATTAACCTTGGCTACGCGTTGCAAAGCACCCAAATAATCAGGCTCACCAAACTCATTGTGAAAGCGATCGGCACTGGGATAAGAGGTATAGCGCGGACCATTGATATCAAACTTCTGCAATAGCTCTGGTTGAAAAAGCGCATCTTTTTCATTGGGGGTTAAATCAGGCACTTCAGAGCTCATCAGAAATCAGCTTATGAAATTATTTAGAGAGATAGTCAAGTGCGACTGCTTCAGCCACTTTAATACCATCCACTCCAGCCGACAAGATGCCCCCCGCATAACCAGCACCCTCACCTGCAGGATAAAGACCTTTGACATTCAGACTCTGGAGGTTTGTACCTCGAGTAATCCGCAAAGGGGAGGATGTGCGAGTCTCAATGCCGGTTAATACCGCATCCTTCATCGAAAAGCCTTTAATCTGCCTCTCAAAAGCGGGGATCGCCTCTCGAATCGCCTCAATTACATAAGGAGGCAAGGCATCCGCAAGATCTGTCAAATGAACACCAGGTTTATAGGACGGGATTACGGAGCCGAACTCTGTAGAAGCCTTGCCAGCTAAGAAGTCTCCAACTAATTGTCCAGGGGCTTCATAGGTAGACCCGCCTAGTTCGTATGCCTTAGACTCTAAAGCCCTCTGAAACTCAATACCTGCTAGAGGTCCACCAGGATAGTCTTCGGGAGTAATACCAACAACGATGCCCGCATTAGCATTGCGCTCATTACGAGAGTACTGGCTCATTCCATTCGTCACGACACGGTTTGGTTCGGAAGTAGCAGCAACCACAGTTCCGCCTGGGCACATACAAAAGCTATAGACTGCGCGGCCATTCTTGGCATGGTGAACTAGTTTGTAATCAGCCGCGCCAATGAGCTGGTTACCAGCGTGTGGCCCTAGGCGTGCCTTATCAATTAAGGATTGCGGATGCTCAATGCGAAAGCCCACTGAAAAGGGTTTTGCTTCCATATAAACCCCTGCAGCATGCAAGACCTCAAAGGTATCACGAGCGCTGTGCCCTAGGGCCAGCACTACATGGTTAGCAGGTAAATCTGGATGGCCGTCAATTTTGACACCTGTAATCTGATCATTCTGAATATCAAAGCCAATGACCTTTTGTGAGAAACGAATCTCTCCACCAAGTTCAATAATTTCTTGACGCATTCTTTCGACCACGCCCACTAATCGAAAGGTGCCAATATGTGGCTTAGCTACATAACGAATTTCTTCGGGGGCGCCTGCTTTGATAAATTCAGCAATGACTTTACGACCGTAAAACTTCGGATCTTTAATTTGACTCCAGAGCTTGCCATCAGAAAACGTCCCTGCTCCACCCTCACCAAATTGCACATTGGATTCTGGATTAAGGATATTCTTTCGCCATAGACCCCAAGTGTCTTGCGTACGTTCGCGCACGGGTTTGCCACGCTCTAGTACGATAGGTTTAAAACCCATCTGCGCCAATACTAAGGCAGCAAAAATTCCGCACGGGCCAAATCCAATGACAACTGGACGCTCAAAGCTCTGGCTCTTTACTTGTGAAGCATTAGCTACAAAGCGATAACTTGTATCCGGCGATGGTCTGACATGAACATCATTCGTAAACTGCTTAAGCAATTTTTCTTCATTCTTTGCCGATAGATCCACGGTATAGATAAAAGCAAGGGCCACATTTTTCCTGGCATCGTAGCTGCGCTTGAAAACATCAAATTGAATCAAGTCTTGGGCCTGGATATTCAGACGCTTCAAGATCGCCTCTTCCAATGCCTCAGGGACATGGTTAATAGGTAAGCGAAGTTCGGTAATACGGATCATGGGACTCTACGATATACAGTAAATCAGGGTAATTTTCTAAATAATACTGGGAGATCAGGCTTACCCCCTTTTAAAGGCGATAATGCGCCATGGCTCTACGCGCAACTATCCACAAAGCCGACCTTCACGTCGCAGACTCTGACCGCCACTATTACGGCAGTCACTCCCTCACTATCGCAAAGCACCCCTCTGAAACCGAAGAGCGGATGATGGTACGAATTATTGCTTTTGCCCTGCAAGCGCAGGAAGACTTAGCTTTTACCAAAGGCTTGAGCGATACCGATGAGCCCGACCTCTGGATCAAAGACCTCACGGATGCCATTCAGCTTTGGATTGAAGTGGGTCAGCCAGATGAGCGTCGTATTCTCAAAGCCTGCGGTCGATCTGATCAAGTGATCGTCTATTGCTATGGCGGACACACCAGCAAAATCTGGTGGGATGGGATTGCCAACAAGTTGACTCGTGCTCGCAACCTTCAGGTGATCTCTATTCCAGCAGAGCAGGCTAAAGAGCTCAACAAGCTAGTCGAGCGCAGCATGATTCTGCATGTCAATATTCAAGATGGGGAGGCATATGTTTCTTCGGATATGGGCCAAGTCACCATCACCCCAGAAATCTGGCGCAGTCAACAGCAATGAAGCCGGTAGTCTTGGACACCAATATCTTGTTAGATATTTTTGTCTTCAATGACGAAAGAGCTAGCCCTTTAAAGCAAGCAATGATGGATGGGGATATTTCAGTAATCGCGAGTCAAAAAACCTTGCTAGAACTTGCTGATGTCATATCACGCCCCCTCTTTAAGCTTGACGAAGCCGCCCAAGCAAGCATTTTGGCTCAATGGCAAGCCATCGTAGGGCTGCATGATGATTCCAATCTAGCCACCGCACCCTGGAAATGCCAAGACCCCGATGATCAAATCTTTTTGGATCTAGCCTATCAATTGAAGCCAGCGATACTCATTAGCAAAGACAATGCATTGCTGGAGATCGCCAGTCGAGCTGCTCAAGAAAATATTCTGATTACCAGCGATTACAACGCCTTCAAGCTTTAGAGTTAAAGTGCAATCCCTTGGCAGCTTCAGCAGCAATCTCAAACGATCTCAATCGTGCTTGATGATCATAAATTTGACCCGTAATGATAATTTCATTTGCGCCAGTCTGATCGAGCCAATACTGCATCTCCTTAGCTACCACCTGCGAAGACCCAACAGCAGAGCAGTGTAAAGCATGTGCAGCAACAGTCTTTTCATGAGGCTCACAGAAATCATCTAAATCTTCAATTGGTGGAGGTAATTGTCCGCGAGTATTCCGACGCATGCGAATCACGTTTTGCTGTAAAGTGGTAAAGAGATGAGCAGCTTCTTCATCTGTATCAGCGGCCACCACATTCATCACAAATGCACAATAGGGTTTAGCCAACTTATCGGATGGTTTAAATAATTCACGATAGCTAGACATTGCATCTACTAATTGCTCCGGCGCAAAGTGAGAGGCAAAAGCATAAGGTAGACCAAAGTGGGCTGCCAGTTGAGCTCCGTACAAACTAGAACCCAGGATCCAAATCGGCACCTCGGTGTCCGCGCCCGGAATAGCTCGGACGGCCTGCCCCTCCTGAATTGGACCAAAGTAATGTTGCAACTCTCGTACATCCTGCGGAAAGCGATCATCGCCCCCCAGCAAATCACGACGTAAGGCTCTGGCTGTCATTTGATCTGTGCCTGGGGCACGCCCTAGACCCAATTCAATCCTACCGGGGTAGATCGATGCCAGAGTACCAAATTGCTCTGCAATGACTAGTGGGGCGTGATTTGGCAACATCACACCACCAGAGCCAACACGAATGGTTTTGGTGCCTCCAGCAATATAGCCAACCAAGACCGCAGTAGCTGAGCTGGCGTTACCCGTCATATTGTGATGCTCTGCCACCCAATAGCGGGTATAGCCCAAAGCCTCAGCGTGCTGAGCAACATCCAGTGAGTTACGCAAGGCATCCCCTGCAGTAAATCCCTGCGGGATGGGAGATATATCTAGAATGGAGTACGGGACAGAGTTTGTCATACATAGATCATACTGAGAAAGCACTTTTTTGACATGAGCAAACCAAAAATGGCGGATGCCGATGACGGCCTATTTAAGCCAGGCAGCAAGTTAAGGCATATTAAGACAGGTGGATTTTATAAAGTAGTGTTGCTTGCCAATGTTGAAGCTACTCTTGAGCCAGCCTATGTCTACGAATCACTCCAATCACACGACTTTTGGATCAGACCGAAAGCAGAGATGGAAGATGGTCGATTTGAATTGGTAGATGCTTAAATAAAGATAGAGGAATTGAAATGACTGAAGATCGCATCACCAGCCTTGAAATCAAACTTAGTTTTACTGAAGATCTGATTGATCAACTCAACCAAACCATCTACAAACAACAGCAACAAATTGAATTTCTATATCGCGAGCTTAAATCCATCAAGGAGCAAGCTAGTAGCGGGGAAAGCGCGGGCAACAGCAGCCCAAAAGATGAAATTCCTCCTCACTATTAAAGCCCTGATAACATTTACTGTAGATAACGTAACTAATTTTAAAAGGACGCTCATCATGGGTAACTTAGTACCGTTTTTAGTCCAGTGGGGCTTGACCTCCCTATCACTCTGGGTGGCCAGCTATCTTTTTAGCGGTTTACGTTTTGCAGATGGCGGATCCCTTCTAATCGCAGCCCTACTGCTTGGCTTTGCTAATGCTGTTGTGAAGCCCTTATTGATCCTGTTTACCCTACCACTCACCGTTCTCACCATGGGATTGTTTCTATTGGTAGTGAATGCTCTGGTACTAATGTTGGTTTCTGCGGTAGTGAGTGGCTTTACAATCTCTAGCTTCTGGACTGCATTCTTTGCCAGCATCTTTATTTCCTTATTCAGCCTCTTTATCAGCGGAATATTGTTTTAAGAATTACTCCGCTCCGGGGTAGATATCTGACCAGGGGCGGAGTGCATCACGACAAGGGTGACTTTTTGAGGTCATTGACCTGGCATTCTCGGCCAAAATACTCGCACCACCAGTCAAAAAACCAAGCCCAAGCGAGACTGCGCTATTCACCACTCCGGCTTGATTAATACCCACCTTAGGATTTCTCAGTGTGCCACCCATCTTTACCAATCCTGCCAAATCTAGGCCGGTAGTTAGGCCTGACTTTTCTCGGGGATCAATTGTGAAATTAACTGCTTCAGTTTTTAGATTAATGGAGCCAGCTAACACTACATCCAACCTATCGGTCTGAACGCCAACCGTATTGGCAATATTGATCTGGCCATTATTAATTGGCAGGTAGGCAACTGCACACTCCAACACTGTCTCACTGGTTTTCTTACGCATTGGGTTAATGGAGTCCAGCAGCGTGACTACAAAATCACCGGCATCATTCAAGAAGTTTGTACCCATGCGAGCTTGGTCAATACTTAACTGCATCTTGCCATTTGAACTCGATGCCATTTGATGCAGGCTATTTCCAGAGGCCTTTACATCAAATGCTAACTTCATACTACCCCCGCTAACCTTGGATTTTGGGTCGAGTCTAGCCAGCAAATTATCCAGCGTGAAATCCTTTGTCACTCCCTTGATTGAGAGCGAGGGATTTACCGCATTAAATCCAGAGAGATTGATCTGTAAATCGGCACTTCCCTTGCCCATCTCAAGCGTTAAATGGGGAATATCAATCACATTGCCATTCAATTGCAAAGTGGCCTGAAGGTTTTCAATCGGCTTACGTTTTGGCAAGCTTAACTCAGCAATATCAATCATGATCTTTCCCTTGGCTTGGGGAAGCACGTCAAAAGGAATACTCTCATTGCTAAATAAGTACTTGGCCTGTGGCTTTTGGGTCTGACGCGCCAGCGGCACTGACTTAGCGCTAGTTACAGGCTGAGGAGCTTCATTAGATACTGCGCCCATAGTGGGCCAGTCAAATGCTTTTGAGTTCAATGCCAAATTGACTGTAGGCAGAGTTTTTGGTGTCTTATTTACCTCACCTTTAATCGTCATGGACTTAGCATTCATGGTCAGTTTCAGATCGAGCGGGAATTGCGTTGATGAAACATCCCAATGCTTCAATACCCTAGAAACGGAACCTATTTTTCCACTGAGATCGAGAGCCTGATCTTGAAATTTCATGCTGAGAGAAACGGCTGTTTTATCCCCACTCTCTGCCAATGACAAACGCTTAATTAGATAGCTCGACAGAGAGCCGGATGGGTCTTGATACCGAATCCGGGCATCGACTACAGAGATGCTCTCCATGTAGACTAGATTATCACCAACCGAAGTCGCATCTGAATTGTCACTACCAGAACTAACAACGGCATTCGATGTCTCTGAACTCATATCCCAGTTTGCCTTACCAGATGCATTTTTTTGCAGAAGTAGATCCAGGCCAGCAAGTTTCACATTGCCAACCTCAATACGTTTGCTGAGTAGTGGCAGAGTTTTAATATCCAACTCAATCCTCTTGAGGGTCAGCATTTCAGGATCAGATGCCCAAGAGGCATTACTTAAGCTCAAGCGCTCTGCTGAAACAGAAATTCCCGGAAAAAAACTTAAGGTCACCGGCCCACTAATTTTTAAGTCTCGACCAGTAGCCGCCTTCACTGAGGTGGAGAGTAGTTTGGTTAACTGAACTGGATCGACTGTAGAGGTTGCATACCAAGCCCCCAATACCAGTAGTAGGATTGCTCCGCCCAAAGCGGTGATGATGATCTTGACTGATTTATTCATTGTTTACTGATTCTAAATTACCCTACTCGCTGTAGACTAGAATTGAACTTTATATTTTTTGCTAGTAATCACCATGAACACCACAGCCAATTTCCCAAAATGTCCAGCTTGCCAAGAGGACATGACTTACCCCGATGGCGAGAATTTTGTTTGCGCCCAATGTGGCCACGAGTGGCCAATGGCTGCAGCTGTCGAAGAAGATGAGGGTGTTCTCATCGTCAAGGATGCTAATGGCAACTTACTGGCTGATGGCGATACTGTCACCCTCATTAAGGACCTGAAGGTCAAGGGATCATCAACTACTCTTAAGGTAGGGACCAAGATTAAAGGTATTCGCCTGGTTTCTGGTGATCATGAGGTGGACTGCAAGACTGAAGCAGGCAATATGTTACTGAAGGCCTGCTTTTTGAAGAAGGCTTAACTCTCAATAAAAGATCATCGGATCCAAATATGGACTCCGATGGTCTGAGGCTCTTAAGTAGCGCTGGCTTTTTTCAAGATCGAGTACAGCTGATCTTTCAATAAGAGCTTTTCTTTTTTCAAAACCTCAATTTCTTCTGGGGTGCTGGGCTCGGAATGGGCCTCCATTCTTTGAATCTTCTGATCTAAATTGTTGTGCTTATCAAATAAATGGGAAAAGTGACGATCTGATGTTTTCAGCTTACTGATTAACTCACGATATTCAGGGAACATGGATTCTCTTTAGGTTGAGGTTATTTTTAACTGCACGAATTCAGTGTATCAAGTTCGCACTTAAATTCAAGCCCTCGCTACCACCCGCAACAACCATAAAACAATTAGCCTTTTTCTCTTGATATTGCCAGGTAAATACCCATATATACGTCAGCAAAAATGGATAGAACTGAAGTAATATCACACATGTGCGCTTAGCACATTAACTACCAATAGGAAGGGTAATAGACCATGGCTACAAAGAAGTCTCCAGCAAAAAAGAAAGTAGCTACTAAGGTGGTAAAAAAAGCCCCTGCAAAGAAAGCCGTTAAAAAAGTTGCCGCCAAGAAAGTGGTAGCAAAAAAGGCTGTAAAAAAGGTAGTGAAAAAACCAGTAACAAAGAAGCCGGTCGTTAAAAAAGCGATCGCTAAAAAACCAGTGGCTAAAAAGGCAGTTAACAAAGTAGCGGCAAAGAAGTCGGTAGCCAAAAAACCCGCCCCAAAGAAAGCTACCAAGAAATCTTCTAAAGCGGCCGCACCAAAGAAGCTGAAAGTCGATCAGTATGGACTCGATGAAGATGATGAGTTCTACGGCCTGTACTTTGCCAAGTCAACTAGCAAGGGTTTAGTTGAAGTTAAACCCTGCACTTTCTCATTGATGTACTGGTGGAAAGGCCTGCTTGGCTACCCTGACATGATTGAAATCTCCAAAGATAGTAATACCGCGATGTTGCAATTTGAGTCTACCTTTGGTGGCGGCGATTCTGGCGAAACTGAGTTGACAGAAAAAGATGTGTTTGATGTTGATCACATTATTGAGGTCGACGAACAAGAGCAATTGGTCTCCCTCTACTCTTATGTTCCGATTCCCGTTCCAGAAAAGCTCATTGGCGCATTAGGCCTTTCTATTCTGAACATCAACCCAGAAACCCGTTATGGCAGCCTTGAAATCTGCTCAACAGATAACGAAGAAGGTGAGAATGAACACTTTCTACGCTATCGCGCAGCAACGTATTTGCGTGGCGTGAAATCGGGCAAGGTTGAAGCCATTGAGAGCATGGTTACTAATGGCTCAGAGTTCTTTGGATTAGCTTTAGATGCAATGTGTGTAAACAAGTCAATTAAGAAATGGCTGCTTAGCTAAGCAGCTGTAACTTAATAGGCGGTACATACAAAAATGTAGGTCATAGGAAAGCGGTCGTTCACTGTTTTACGAGTTTCGACAATAGTAGCGCCCCGCTTTCCTAGTTTTTTGCACTCTTCTGCTGCGGCCGCCTGAGCCTCAGTATCTTTAGCGGATTTAGGGGCATGCACCCCAACTGTTCCATCGGATTGTCGATAGACACCAAACTCACTCGGCGGTGTTGCACAAGCAACCATCGCGATTGAAACAGCAAGGACTAGGGCAAGCGAGAGGGCTTTCATATTAAGATCCAGATCTTTTGAAGAATGAAACTATTCTAGCTATCTTTTAAGCCTAGAAAATAAATTTCACTTATACCCAACTCGATCAAGCAAACGCTGTGCGGCAATTTGATTCCTGCCAATCGCGGCAACAGAAACATTTTCAGCCTTAAATGGCCCCAACATTTTCAGTCCTTCATTTTCAATCTTGACTGATTTCACTGCCGGCCATTCGTTATTGCCGTTAGCAAAGTACTCTTGCGCAGAATCACTGGCTAGGTATTCGAGAAACTGAATGGCAGCCTGTGAATGCGGCGCATTCCTAGCGACTCCACCACCTGCGATATTGATATGTGTGCCAGAAGTCTGCTGGTTTGGCCAAACAAATCCAATCTTAGAAACAATCGCCTGGTCTTCGGGCTTAGTTGAGCGCAAAAGCCTCACTAAGTAATAGGAGTTTGTTAAAGCTACCCCACATTCGCCTGAGGCAACCGCTTTAATTTGATCGGTATCGCCACCCCTTGGAGGCCTAGCCATATTGGCCACCATACCCTTAGCCCACTCTTCGGTAGCAGCCTCCCCGCGACGCTCAATCATGGCTCCGATCAATGACAACATATAGGGATGGGCAGCTGAGCGCGTACATACCTTACCCTTGTTCATGAGCTCAGCTAACTTCTCATAAGTATCAACGTCTTGTGGATTTACTTTTGCTTTGTTGTAGACCACGAGACGCGCTCTTGTTGAAAAGCCAAACCAGGTTGATCCTTCCGCTTCAGGCTTGGACCGCAGGTTTACTGGGATGCGACCCTCTAAATATTTTGAATGAATTGGTTTGAAGAAGCCGTCAATTTGTGCGCGCCATAAGCGCGCTGCATCCACCATCAAAATCACATCTGCTGGACTGTTAGCGCCTTCGCTTTTGAGTCTCTCTGCCAAAGCATTGTCATCAGCCTCAATGCGGTTGATCTTGATCCCCGTCTTTTTTGTGAAATTACTATAGAGCGCTTCATCAGTTTGGTAGTGACGAGCGGAGTAGAGATTTAACTCCTTTGCTTCCTGGGCATGCAATGGTAAAGATAAAAAGCCGCTCAGCATGAACGCAGTGGCGCCTAGGAATTGATGTATTTTTTGAGTTGCCATTACCGTATTTGCAATCAGAATTAGAGAAATTCCAATGTATCACAAATACGAATGATTATCAATTAGGACTTGGAGATGACCCTAGAAAGCATTAAAACCGGGAAAAGCCCGACTAACACAATGGTTAAAGAAGGCAAGGCGAGCTCAGCCAAGCGCTCATCCGCTGCCAACTGATAGGTTGCCACGGCTAAGGTATCAAAGTTAAACGGGCGTAATAGGAGCGTTGCCGGCAACTCCTTCATAACATCCACAAAGACAAAGAGGCCTGCCGTGATGAGGCTAGGCTTTAACAAGGGCACATGAACGCGCTTCAGAATTTGCATTCTTGAAAGGCCTAACAGGGCTGCTGAGGCATCCATAGATGGTGTGATGCGTGCGAGCCCCGCTTCTACACTTTGCAAACTAGAGGAAAGAAAGCGGACCAGGTAAGCGTAGACCAGCACCAATATGCTGGCAGACATCCACCAAGCCAGTTGAAAGATTTCTAAAAATGAGAGGATGCCGATGGCCAAAACTGCACCAGGTAGCGCATAACCAAAACCAAGCAATCGATTCACCCAGCTCAAGCGGGAATTCATTCGAACGGAGTAAGCAAAAAATACTGCAAGTACAACTGAGATGAGTGCTGTGATGATCGAAACGAATAAAGAATTACCCAGCCAATCTAAATATCGAATATCGATCGCAAGACCTTGCTTAATCAGGAGTTGCAAAAGTGCAAATGCTGGCAGTAAAAATCCACATAGCAAGGTAGTACCACAAAATACAAAAGCAAAAAGAGCTTTCTTACCTTGCAGTAACTCCGCAATCGGCTTACCCCGTGTTGAAGAGGCATATCGCAATTTTGAACGGCTACTTTGCTCGATAAAAAAGATGAGTAGAACAAAACTTAAAAGACCAAGAGCAAGTTGCACAGCAGCTATACGGTCGCCAAAAGAAAGCCAAGCCTTGAAGATACCTGTTGCAAAGGTCTGTACACCAAAGTAGGACACGGCACCAAAATCGGCCAACACCTCCATGAGTGCCAGCGCCATGCCAGCGAAGATAGCTGGTCTTGCCATGGGCAATACCAATTTCATAAAACCTTGCAGCGAACTGTAGCCAAGCGTTTCTGAAACTTCAATCAATCGCCCGCTGCGCTCTAAGAATGCTGTGCGCGTAATCAGGTAGACATAGGGAAAGAGGCAGAAGGAGAAAGACCAGATAGCCCCACTCAACGATCTTGGATCTGGAAAGAACCAGAGGGAGTCCATTCTAAGCACGTCGCGAAGAGTGCTCTGGATTGGTCCCGAAAATTGCAAGAGATCAACAAAGAGGTAAGCCATGACATAAGTGGGTACGGCCAAAGGCAAGATGAGCGCCCACTCAAATACTTTCTTACCAGGGAAATCATAACTAGCGATGATCCAAGCATTTCCCACTCCGAGAATAAATACCCCTACTCCAACACCAAGAATAAGAACTAAGGTTGATGCAATGTATCCACCCAGTACAAAGTTCCATAAATGACTCAGAGTGCCTGTAGTCAGCTGATCATTTCCAGGAAACAGGAATGGCGCTGCCAAGCCAAATAAAGGCAAAAATAACAACAGGGCAAGTGGCACCACAATACGATTCATGAAATCGACAATCCGTTTAGACTCTAGCTATGCATTAAACCACCAGCATTGAACATCAGTATTAATGAGAAAATTATAGGGATGAACTCCGCTCGCGCACTACTTTCGATCCAACAGCTGGAAATCGACTATCCAAGTCGGGATCGTCAAGGTCGCGTTATCGCGGTTAAAGACCTTAATCTGGATCTTGCCCAAGGTGAGATTGGCTGTTTATTGGGATCGTCCGGTTGTGGCAAATCAACCGTCTTAAGAGCTATTTGCGGCTTCGAGCCCGTTAAAGCAGGAGAAATCCTCCTACGAGATCGGGTTGTGAGCTCTGCCTCCACCCATCTCCCGCCAAACCAAAGAAAAATTGGCATGGTCTTTCAGGACTTTGCGCTCTTTCCCCATTTGAACGTTTTAGAAAATATTGCCTTTGGCTTGCAATACTTGCCTAGCAAGCAAAGATCTTCAGTGGCAACCGAGTGGCTCAAGCGAGTGTCGCTCGCTGATAAGGCTGATGCTTACCCTCATGAGCTCAGCGGTGGTCAGCAGCAGCGTGTAGCGCTAGCTAGAGCCATGGCTCCAGAGCCTGACCTAATCCTGCTAGATGAACCCTTTTCCAGTTTAGATATTGAATTGAGGGAACGTCTTGCAGGTGAGATGCGAGAACTACTCAAGGTAAATAACATTACCGCCCTGCTAGTGACTCACGATCAATTTGAGGCCTTTGCAATTGCCGATAAGGTTGGGGTCATGACAGATGGCAAAGTACTTCAATGGGATGTCCCATATGAGCTTTATCACAAGCCCGCCAATCGCTATATTGCAGACTTCATCGGCCGTGGAGTATTTGTTAAAGGTGTTGTTCAAGCCAACAACAAAGTGAAGATTGAGTTAGGCGAGCTGGATCTAGAAGAAGATCGCAGCAAAGAAATTGGAAAAGAAATTGAAGTACTTTTGCGCGCTGATGATATTCAACATGATGACCATAGCACCTTGCTAGCAGAGGTAGTGCGCAAAACCTTTAGGGGCGCAGACTTTCTGTACACACTCAAACTAACGTCTGGCACTGAAATATTCGCCTTTGTACCCAGCCATCACGATCATGCGATCGGTGAAAAGATTGGCATACACCTAGTCGCCGATCATGTTGTGACCTTCAGCGACTAAGCTCCATAGCTCATTAATAATATGTCAGCGCTGTAGCCTTACCCTTAAAGATACGATAAGAAAACAGGGTGTAACCCAAGATGGTTGGCAACACCACAATTGCGCCCCAGAAAATGACCCATAAAGACTCGGTTGCTGCGGCGGCTTGCCACAAGGTCATTTTTCCAATAATGACATACGGAAAAATACTGTAGGCAATACCAAAAAAAGAAAGCCAAAATATAGCAACGACACTAGCAAATGGTAGCCACTCTTTATCAGTCTTTCCTTCTTCCAGCGCTCTAATAAATCGGTAGGTAAAGATAAAGAAAAAACCAGTGGCAATAGGCACTGGAGATAGCCAGATGATTTGAGGCCAAGCAAACCACTTATGCATGATTTCAGGACTGAAATACGGGGTCGCAATGGATACCAAGGCGACACCAAATCCAGTTAGCCATAAGCTGATCTTTGCCCATCGAAATGCTTTATTCTGGAGTTCTCCCTCGGCCTTTAAGATTAACCAAGTAGAGCCGAGAAGCGCATAGCCAGCGGGCAAACACAAACCCACCAATACAGAAAATAACCACCCTAGTGCTCCAGAATCAAATCCCACGATCAAGCGTCCAATCATGATTCCTTGAGATACAGAAGCAACCAGGCTACCGATGTAAAACAGCAAGTTCCACAATGGCTTTTGCTCGATATTCACTTTGACCCTAAAGTCAAAAGATACCCCCCTCAGAATCAGTCCAAGCAACATAGCGGCAACTGGCAAATACAGCTCAGTCAAAATCACACCATGCGCCAAAGGAAAGGCAACCAACAATAGGCCGACACCCAAGACGATCCATGTTTCATTGGCATCCCAAAAAGGACCAATGGATGCAATCATCATATCTTTCTCGGCATCAGTACCACGGTTGAGAAGCATTCCAATGCCCAAGTCATAGCCATCCAAAACAACATAAGAGAGCATGGCGATGCCCATCGCAACAAAGAAAAATAGAGGTAGCCAGACTGCAGCCTGAGTAAGGTCCATGGTGTTCATAGGTTAAGCGCCAAAGGGGCTAAAAGAGGAGTCTGATTTCTTAGGGGTCAATTGACCATGAGTATCCTGACTGTCTGCTTGGCGGGCTAAATAAAACACCGCCCAAATATAGGCTAACAGCAGCCCCACATAAAGAGTCAGATAAGCGAATAGCGTCGAAAAGACCATGCTCGAGGGCAAAGTAGTTACTGCTTGAGCAGTGGTCAACACGCCCGTAACAAGGTAGGGCTGCCGCCCAATCTCAGTGACATACCAACCTGCTAATACGGCTACCCAACCAGAGAAGGTCATTAATACCAGTGCTTTTGCCATCAATCTAGGTAGTTGTCGATCTTGCCGCAATTGCCAACGCGCTAGCCACGAAAATATCAACATCAATACACCGACACCAACCATCACCCGAAAGGCAAAAAACACTGGGGCGACCGGTGGAATCTTGTCCCCGAATTGATCCAATCCTTTTACCTCACCATCCCAGCTATGCGTGAGATATAAGGATGCCAACTTCGGAATACTGATCTCATAATCATTGGTGCGAGTTTGTTGATTAGGTATTCCAAAAATGACAGCGGGAACGCCGGTACCACCCTCCCATATACCCTCCATGGCAGCAAGCTTGGCAGGCTGATGGTGAAGCGTATTCAGTCCGTGCGCATCACCTAACATGATCTGAATAGGGATTAAAACAGCGGCTACAGTAAGCGAGATCTTCATCACCAGAAAATTAGCCGGTGAGCGACTATTGCGTAAATAGCGGTAAGCAGAAATGCCTGCCAAAAAGAATGAGACAGTTAAAAATGAGGCTAGCAACATATGCCCCAAACGGTAAGGCATAGATGGATTAAAAATAATTGCCATCCAATCGACCGCATGCGCTCTGCCATCAATCATGATGAAACCTTGCGGGGTTTGCATCCAAGAATTTAAAGCAATGATCCAAAACGCAGAAAGACTGGTTCCAAAAGCCACTAAAAATGTTGCAATGGTATGCACCAAGGGAGATACCCGCTTGGCACCAAACAACATCACACCCAAGAAGGTGGCCTCAAGAAAAAATGCTGTTAACACTTCGTAGGCTAGCAATGGTCCTGCAATATTGCCTACAGTCTCCATAT
>NZ_NCJB01000159.1:0-5275 GCF_002282275.1 Polynucleobacter sp. 39-46-10
AAGGAACTCAATCATGGCAGCAAAAGACGTCGTATTTGGAGATAACGCCCGTACCAAGATGGTAGAAGGCGTAAACATTCTGGCGAACGCAGTAAAAACAACTTTGGGACCAAAAGGTCGCAACGTCGTTATCGAGCGTTCATTTGGCGGTCCAACCATCACTAAGGATGGCGTATCCGTAGCAAAAGAAATCGAACTCAAAGACAAGCTCCAGAACATGGGTGCTCAGATGGTGAAGGAAGTTGCTTCCAAAACCAATGACATCGCTGGTGACGGTACAACTACCGCTACTGTATTGGCTCAGTCTATCGTTCGCGAAGGAATGAAGTACGTAGTTTCAGGTCACAACCCAATGGACTTGAAGCGCGGTATCGACAAAGCTGTAACAGCTGCAATCGAAGAGCTCAAGAAAATCAGCAAGCCTTGCACAACCACTAAAGAAATCGCTCAAGTTGGCTCTATTTCAGCTAACAGCGACCACAGCATCGGTCAGCGTATTGCCGAAGCAATGGAAAAAGTAGGCAAAGAGGGTGTTATTACTGTTGAAGATGGCAAGTCATTGGAAGATGAGCTTGAAGTTGTAGAAGGTATGCAGTTTGACCGCGGTTACCTCTCCCCATACTTCATCAACCAACCTGAAAAGCAGGTTGCCGTATTAGAAACACCTTACGTCCTCTTGTTTGACAAGAAAGTTAGCAACATTCGTGATTTGCTCCCAGTACTCGAGCAAGTAGCGAAGTCTGGTCGCCCATTGTTGATTATTGCGGAAGATGTTGAAGGCGAAGCCTTGGCAACTTTGGTTGTGAACAACATTCGCGGCATCATCAAGACTTGTGCTGTTAAGGCTCCAGGCTTTGGCGATCGTCGTAAAGCCATGTTGGAAGACATCGCGATTTTGACTGGCGGTACAGTGATCGCTGAAGAAATCGGTCTCACACTCGAGAAAACTACTCTTGAGCACTTAGGCCAAGCGAAGCGTATCGAAGTTGGCAAAGAAAACACCATCATCATTGACGGTGCTGGCGATGCTAAAGCAATCGAAGCGCGCGTGAAGAACATCCGTGTTCAGATCGAAGAAGCGACTAGCGACTACGACAAAGAGAAATTGCAAGAGCGCGTTGCCAAATTGGCAGGCGGTGTTGCAGTGATTCGTGTTGGTGCTGCTACTGAAGTTGAAATGAAAGAAAAGAAAGACCGTGTCGACGACGCATTGCATGCAACTCGTGCAGCGGTTGAAGAAGGTATTGTTCCTGGTGGTGGCGTAGCATTGTTACGCGCGATGCAAGGTATCAAAGGCTTGAAAGGCGATAACGCTGACCAAGACGCTGGTATCAACATCGTATTGCGCGCAATGGAAGAGCCAATTCGTATCATCGTTTCTAACGCAGGCGACGAAGCCAGCGTAGTTGTAAATGCAGTATTGGCTAGCAAGGGCAATAACGGCTACAACGCAGCAACTGGTGAATACGGCGACCTCGTAGCTCAAGGTGTAATCGATCCAACTAAGGTAACAAAAACTGCACTAGTTAATGCAGCTTCTGTGGCAGCCCTATTGTTGACTACTGATTGCGCAATCTGCGAAGCACCAAAGGATGATTCCGCTGGCGGTGGCATGCCTGATATGGGCGGCATGGGTGGTATGGGTGGAATGGGCGGCATGATGTAGTTGCCGTAAATTTCCTCAGCCATCTAGCTGTAGAAACTAAAACGCCTGGTTCAAAAGACCGGGCGTTTTTTTATTGCTGAATAAGGTTAGCTCCAAATTTACTTTTCCCGAATGGTTAAGGGGGCTCCAACCATTCCCGCATAGACAACAATTAAGTCGACCGGTTCAGAGCCTGGGTTTGAGCCGTAGTGCCATTCTTTAAAAAGCTCAACCAGTGGCTCGCCGGCCTTTAGTGTTATTTTTTCACCGGTTTTTGTAAAGATATTGAGTTCACCTTTTAGTAAAACGCCGGCATTAATGACGGGATGCATATGCATTGGTATCGATGCACCTGGGCCAAATCTATATCGAATGATGGTGATTTCAGGTTGACCCTCGCCATATGGGGGGAGCTTCGCACCATTCCAAGACGTTGTCGTTTTGATTAATACATTGGCTTCAATGCCGGGAATATCGGTGTAGTAGTGTTTTCGATTGTCATCGGCGAGAACAAGCTGAGATAGCATTAATGCAAAGCAAAATGACGGGTATTTGAGTAAGCGCATGGGAGGGGTCTTTCTTGGCCTCAAGCATAAAAAAATGACTAGTAAGTTTATTTACTAGCCATTCTGATTCACTACCGTGACATCTTCAATTTGTTTGCATTAGCTAACAGACTTCACCATATCTTCCACAACCTTCTTAGCATCACCGAAGACCATCATGGTTTTGTCCATGTAGAAGAGTTCGTTATCAAGACCGGCATAACCTGCAGCCATGGAGCGCTTATTGACGATGATCGTTTTAGCTTTAAATGCTTCCAAGATCGGCATGCCGAAGATTGGGCTACCTGGCGTACGAGCGGCAGGGTTCACCACGTCGTTTGCACCAAGCACCAACACTACGTCAGCTTGACCAAAGTCGCTGTTGATGTCTTCCATCTCAAATACTTGATCGTATGGAACTTCAGCTTCAGCTAAGAGTACGTTCATGTGACCAGGCATACGACCTGCCACTGGATGAATTGCGTACTTTACGGTGACGCCATGGTGGGTGAGCTTCTCTGTTAATTCTTTCAGAGCATGCTGAGCACGCGCAACTGCCAAGCCATAGCCAGGAACAATCACGACGGTGTCAGCATTCTCCATTAGGAAGGCTGCATCTTCTGGAGAGCCAGTTTTGTAGTTCTTTGGGCCACCATCATCAGCGCCACCAGCAGAAGCTTCAGCACCAAAGCCGCCAAGCAATACTGCCAAGATGGAGCGGTTCATTGCCTTACACATGATGTAAGACAAAATTGCACCAGAAGAGCCTACGCAAGCACCGGCAATAATCAAAACTGGATTGTTCAATGTGAAACCAATACCAGCCGCTGCCCAACCAGAGTAGCTATTGAGCATTGATACAACCACTGGCATGTCTGCGCCACCGATTGGAATGATCAATGTCACGCCCAACACCAATGCAATTGCACACATCACCAAGAACGCTTCGTGGCTGCCTGTCATGAAATACATGACGCCGCCACCAACCATACCAATTGCTAGTATGAGGTTCAGTAAATGTTGACCAGCAAATGTCACTGGCTTGCCACTGACTTTGCCAGATAATTTTCCGAAGGCGATGATAGAGGCGGTAAAGGTAATTGCACCAATAAATGCACCAATAAAGAGTTCAATCTTTTGCGCACCGGTATGGTCATGAGCTGGGTTGTAAACCGCTGCGATAGCGATCAAGACCGCCGACAAGCCAACGAAGGAGTGCATGAGCGCTACGAGCTCTGGCATCTTGGTCATCTGCACACGCTTAGCAGCAATTGTTCCAATGATGGCGCCGCCAACAATTGCACCAATGATCAATGAGAAGACTGGCTTAAAGTCCGGAATCATGAAGGTGGTGATTACGGCAAGCAACATGCCGATCATGCCAAAGGTATTACCTTGGCGGGAGGTTGTTGGTGATGACAATCCACGCAAGGCGAGGATGAACAGCACCGATGAAATGAGATAGGAAATCGCGGTTATGTTTGACATTATTGTGGTCTCTATATAGATCTTGTTCTAGTTTTATTTAGTTCCAGCTGCATCAGCTTTAGGAGCTTTTTTCTTGAACATTTCAAGCATGCGGCGGGTAACCATAAAGCCACCAAAAATATTGATTGAGGCCAAAAAGACTGCAATCGCACCAATAATGCTGGTAAGGGTAATTTCATCACCACCGATTACTTCGGTTTGTAGCAAGGCGCCGACAATGATGATTCCAGAGATGGCATTCGTAACTGCCATGAGTGGGGTATGTAATGCTGGGGTGACGTTCCAAACCACGTGGTAGCCAACAAAAATAGCCAACACAAATACAGTGATGTTTTGGACTGTGAGGATGCTTTGAAAAGCAGCGAGATCCATGATATTTCCTTTGAAAATTCTTTATTAGTTGTTACGGACGGCTTGGCCATCACGACACATGAGACAGGCGGAAACGATATCGTCATCCGTTGGGATTACCAACTTCGCTTCTGCATCAACGATCAGCTTCATGAAGTCGAGTAAGTTACGCGCATACAAAGCAGAGGCATCAGCAGCTACCATGCTGGCGAGGTTGGTGTAACCAACAATCTTCACACCATTTTTCACGATGATCTTGTCAGCTTCTGTCAGGGGGCAGTTGCCTGAGCCGTTGTCACCGCGACCAGCCGCTAAGTCGATCACGATAGAGCCTGGCTTCATATTAGCAACGGTATCGCTGTGTAATAAGACTGGTGGCTTACGACCCGGAATTAAGGCGGTAGTAATGACGATGTCCGCTTGTTGAGCGCGCTCGGCAACTAAAGCTGCTTGACGCTTCATCCAAGCTTCTGGCATTGGGCGAGCATAACCACCAACACCTTGGGCGATTTCGCGTTCTTCATCTGTCTCGTAAGGTACGTCAACAAACTTGGCGCCAAGAGATTCAATCTGTTCTTTAGCAGCAGGGCGCACATCAGATGCTTCGATGACGGCGCCTAAACGCTTTGCTGTCGCAATAGCTTGAAGGCCGGCAACACCAGCACCCAAGATGAGTACGCGTGCTGCTTTAACAGTTCCAGCAGCAGTCATGAGCATTGGCATAAAGCGCTGATATTCATTAGCTGCGACCATCACCGCTTTGTAACCTGCGATATTGGCTTGTGAGGACAGAACATCCATGCTTTGGGCGCGAGTAGTGCGCGGAGCAGCCTCTAGAGAGAATGCAGTCACACCTTGCGCAGCCATGGCGGCAATATTGTCGCTATCAAATGGATCCAGCATGCCAAGGAGTACGCTGCCAGATTTAATTTGCTTAAGCTCGGCTGCTTCGGGCGCACGCACCTTAAGAACAATCTCAGCGCCAAAGGCATCGGCAGCATTACCAATAGCGGCACCAACTGCTTCGTACGCAGAATCTGGCTGGCTGGCTGTAACACCTGCATCCTTTTGAATAACAACTGTATGGCCTTGGCCAATTAGTTTCTTAACGGTTTCCGGTGTGGCGGCAACCCGAGTTTCCCCAGGTCTGATTTCCAGCGGTACTCCTATGCGCATGGCATGTCTCCAAATGCTAATGATTCAAAAAAAATCTATTTTAGGTATATATACGCGAATACACATATAT
>NZ_NCJB01000160.1:0-5150 GCF_002282275.1 Polynucleobacter sp. 39-46-10
GCTCACACTCCAGTCGCAAGTGCGATGCTGGGTTTTGCTGAGCATGCATTTGGTGTAGCGCCAGAGAGAGTAAGAGCTGTCGACATTCCGCCTCATGAAGATACAAAAGCCAGCTTCGACCGACTCTTGAAAGCGGCATATGGCGTCAACACGGGCCAAGGCGTTTTAATATTGACTGATGTAATGGGCGCGACCCCAGCAAATGTGGCATCGAAGCTTGAAGCTTTGGGGTCATTATCGGGTTTAAATGCGCCCGTGATTGTCTTGGCCGGATTAAATCTACCCATGCTGATGCGCTGTATTTCTCATCGTGGTGAAGGGCTCGAAGAGCTTGCCCATAAAGCACTTCTAGGTGGTCAAAATGGAATTTTGCGTTTGGGCTCTAAAACACCGCAAGTCACTACGGAGAAATAGGACTCACTATGCCTATTGCTGAAATCGAAATCATTAACAAATTGGGCTTACATGCTCGAGCATCTGCGAAGTTATCCCAGCTTGCTGCCGAGTTCCCCTGCGAAATCTTTTTATCCCGCAATGGACGTCAGATTAATGCCAAGAGCATTATGGGTGTCATGATGCTGGCCGCTGGGATTGGCAGCACCGTCACTCTAGAGACTGTTGGCGAAAAAGAGGATGAGGCGATGCAAGCTTTAACGGCATTGATCAATGATCGATTTGGCGAGGGCGAATAAGGGTGACTTTTGCTTTACACGGAATAGCAGTATCTAAAGGCATTGCTATTGGCAAAGCCGTCCTGATATCGCGTGCAGCATTAGAGGTTAGTCATTATTTAGTTGAAGTTGGCAAAGAAGAGGCTGAGGTTCAAAAGTTATTGGATGCTTTTGAGCAAGTGCGCCTTGAGTTAACGCAATTGCGTCAAGGATTGCCTAAAGATGCGCCTCAAGAAATGGCTGCGTTTTTGGATGTACACGGCATGATTCTGGCAGATCCAGCTTTAGCTGAGAAGCCAATGAAATTGATTCGCACTCAGAGATTAAATGCAGCTTGGGCTTTAACAACCGAACTCAATGATCTTTTAGAACAATTTTCTGATATTGAGGATGCGTATTTAAAAGAGCGTGCTAATGATATTAGACAGGTCGCAGAGCGCGTAATCAAAGCGTTGAATGCTCAGAAAAAAGACCCTCTACATGATGCTGATTTTTTACCAGCAAGCGATATTGGTATTGAGTCAATTATTGTTGCGCACGACATTGCCCCTCATGACATGCTGCGTTTCAAAGAGCATGCCTTTACAGGGTTTGTGACAGATCTGGGTGGCAAGACTTCTCATACCGCTATTGTTGCGCGCAGCATGGAGATCCCTGCGGTAGTTGGTGTGCGACATGCCAGTGAAATGATTCGTCATGGCGATTGGTTAGTATTGGATGGGGAACATGGGGTTGTCGTTGTTGCGCCTGATGAGCAGCTTCTTGCTGAGTATCGAAAGCTACAAGCTCAAGCCTTAAAAGAAGCCCGCAAGCTAAAGCAGTTAAAGCACGCCAAGACAGAAACTGCTGATCGTGTTCAGATTGAATTATTTGCCAATATTGAGTTGCCTGAGGATGCCATTCAGGCAGTGAAGTTGGGTGCCGTGGGTGTCGGCTTATTCCGCTCTGAATTTCTATTTATGGATCGCAAGCAAGCCTTGCCAGACGAAGAGCAGCAATATCAAGAATATCGTCGCGTGGTCGATTTAATGCATGGTTTGCCTGTCAATATCAGAACCATCGACGTTGGTGCTGATAAGGCCTTGGGCGGTGGAGGTGATGTTTCTCAAACGGGTGCATCACCACTGGGGTTGCGTGCGATCCGCTGGTCCCTGACTGAGCCTGAAATCTTTTTAACGCAACTCAGGGCTATCTTGCGCGCATCAGCCCATGGTCAAGCGCGCATCATGATCCCCATGTTGGCGCACGCTAAAGAGATTGATGAAACATTTAGATTAATTGAAAAAGCAAAGCAGCAATTACATCAGCGCGGTAAAGCATTTAATCCCAATATTCAAGTTGGTGCCATGATTGAAATTCCTGCAGCTGCTTTGATGTTGCCCTTATTTATTAATCGATTCGATTTTCTTTCTATTGGTACGAATGATTTAATTCAGTACACCTTAGCAATCGATCGCGCAGATCATGCAGTTGCACATCTTTACGATCCCCTGCATCCCGCTATTTTGAATTTGCTATCAAGCATCATTGATCAAGCTAAGCGCGCAGATGTGCCGGTTGCCATTTGTGGAGAGATGGCTGGAGATCCTGCGTTAACAAAGCTATTGCTCGCGCTCGGGCTGACAGATTTCTCAATGCACTTTAGCCAGCTGTTATTAGTTAAGCGCGAGATCTTGAAGGCAAATGTAGGTCTATTGAAAGCACGCGTCCCTAGAGTTCTGCGTGCCTACGAGCCTGAGGAGCAGGCTAAAGCATTGGAGCGCTTGCTCTCTTAAGTCCCTAATGCTGAGAGCCGCAAACCTTGCATGCGGGATTTCTAGCAATGCGAATTTCATCAATTTGAGTATTGAGCGCATTCCAAAGTAACATTCTCCCCACTAAAGGCTGACCAAAGCCAATCAATACTTGTAATGCTTGAGCTGCTTGCATCGCTCCAATAATGCCAACCAGAGGGGAAAAGATACCCATGCTGGCACAGCTGACTTCCTCAAACTGATCTTCTGGAGAAAAAAGACAGGCATAACAAGGGGATGCTTCATGACGAAAATCAAAGACACTTAGTTGACCGTCAAATTTGAGTGCTGATCCTGATACAAGGGGCACCTTTTGGCGAAAGCAAGCCGCATTAATGAGCTGACGAGTTGCAAAGTTATCCGTGCAATCTAGAACAAGATGAACTGCTGGCAAGACGTCTTTCAATAAATTATCAGTTGCCTTCTCTGCAATTGCATTAATTGTTAGAGTGGGGTTAATACTTTGCAAAAATTGTTTACCAGATTCCACCTTGCTTTTGCCAATGGAGTTCTGGGCATGCATGATTTGTCGCTGTAAATTAGTGAGCTCGACTTTGTCATGATCGACAAGCGTTATTTTTCCGACACCAGCTGCGGCTAGATAAGGCGCAGCAGCACTTCCCAAGCCACCAGCACCAATGATGAGGATGTGCGAACCAAGCAATATTTCTTGGCCTGCAACATCAATTTCTTCTAGTAATAAATGCCGCGAGTAGCGAAGTAGCTGCTCATCATTCATGTGTGTACCCCATCGCTAGAACCTACTCTAGCTTGGAGGCTGAGCGTTTTACAGGCTCACCATTAATAAACGCAACGGCTTGAGAAAGCATGAAGTCATCTGCACTACCAAGTTCGATAGGCTTCTTAGACTTTTCTTTTTCTTTCTCTTCAGGAGTCTTCTTGGCATTTTTTTCTTCAATGCGTTGTAACTCTTCTAGGCGACGCTTCTCACGATCAGCAACGAGTTTTTCTTCTGAAGATTGCTTATTACGTAAATGTTTCTCGCTGTCGATCTCGCGAGTAATCAGCACATCATCGGGATCGCCATCTTTATTTTGATCAACCGCGATGTCAGGCTTAATACCGTAAGCTTGAATCGATTTGCCACTCGGTGTGTAGTAGTAGGCTGTAGTAATTTTTAATGCAGACTCGTTTGTGAGGGGGCGGACGGTCTGAACAGAGCCTTTACCGAAAGTGGTTTTACCGATAATGGTGGCGCGTTTGTAATCCTGTAATGCGCCAGCCACAATTTCAGAGGCGGAAGCAGAGTAGGCGTTGACTAAAACGACCATTGGTAATTTTTTATACATCGCAGGTACGCTAGCCAAAGGATCGCCAGGCTCACTCAGGCGATACATAGCTGGCGTCGCATTGAATATCTGCTTTGAATCAGCTGTCTGACCTTTAGTGGAGACGATCACGGCATCTGCCGGTAAGAAGGCGGCTGCAACACCAACAGCACCTTGTAACAGGCCACCACCATTATTCCGGAGATCAAGAATGATGCCCTTCATCTTAGGGTCTTGAGTGGCAAGGTCGCTTAATTTTTTTGCTAGGTCAGGAACGGTACGCTCTTGAAAGCTCGTTACCCTGACCCAGGCGATATTGTTGTCCAAAATTTTGGCTTTGACGGATTGCACTTTAATTTCAGCGCGAGTAATAGTTACCGGAAAGCTGCGCTCTTCACTTTTGCGAAAGACCGTCAAAGTAATTTTTGTGCCCGGAGTACCCCGCATGGTGCGTACCGCTTTATCCAGAGACATGCCACGAACAGGCTTGTCATCTAAGCGAGTAATGAGGTCCCCGGCTTGTAGGCCAGCGCGCGCAGCAGGACTGTCTTCAATGGGGTTGAGTACTTTAACAACACCATCCTCTGAAGTAATTTCAATGCCAAGGCCAGCGAACTTGCCGCTTGTTTGCTCTTGCATTTCAGAAAAATCTTTTTTATCAAGATAGGTGGAGTGTGGATCAAGACTGCTCACCATGCCCTTAACAGCATCAGTTAGTAACTGCTTGTCTTCAATTGGCTCAACATACTCACGCTTGATTTGGGCAAACACGTTCGATAGTGTGCGCAGCTCATCTAAAGGTAGCGTCGTGCCCTGCTGGGCGGTAGCAGAGAGTTGGATAGTGGCTGCAACCCCGGCGATGAGGCCAACAGAGACTAGGGCAAAGTTCTTGAAAAATACGCGCATGCTTCTGTTTTACCTTAATCCAAATAAAAATGTTGAATGGGTTTGAGATTGTCATCGAGCTCATAAACAAGCGGGATGCCATTGGGGACATTAATTTCCATAATATCTTCGTCAGAAACCTGGTCGAGATATTTAATCAAAGAGCGGATGCTATTGCCGTGCGCAACAATTAATACGCGCTTACCTGCTTTGAGGGCGGGAGCAATAGATTCATTCCAAAGAGGTAGTACACGCTCGACGTTATCTTTAAGGCACTCACCCAAAGGAATATCGGAAGTGTTGAGTTTTTCGTAACGTCGATCATTCTGCGGATTACGTTCATCACCCCTTTCTAAGAGTGGTGGACGCACATCGTAGGAGCGGCGCCAAATATGAACCTGGGCATCTCCATACTGCTGAGCAGTTTCAGCTTTGTTTAAACCAGTGAGGGCGCCATAATGACGCTCGTTTAGTCTCCAGCTATGGACTACGGGCAACCACATGAGGTCCAT
>NZ_NCJB01000161.1:0-5143 GCF_002282275.1 Polynucleobacter sp. 39-46-10
CGCTTAGCTTCGGCTGACGTTTTCGGGGGTGGGGAGAATGACTAATCTGGCTACCGCGCAGCAGCTTGCGCCGTCCAATTTACAACTGCCGGTTTCGGCTTATTTTGACGTTGAGCTCTATCAACGTGAAATTGAACTGCTTTTTAAGCAGGGGCCAGGCTATGTTGGTCACGAACTCATGGTTCCTGAAGTTGGTTCCTACCAAACTTTGACCTCAGAAAATGAAGGTCGACTCTTGGTTCGCAATCAAGATGGCATTGAACTCCTATCTAATGTCTGCCGTCACCGCCAAGCACTCATGCTTAATGGCAAAGGCAAAGCGGACAATATTGTTTGCCCCCTGCATCGCTGGACCTACGATTTAAATGGTCAACTCATGGGTGCGCCCCATTTTGAAGATAAGCCTTGTCTTAATCTAGGCAAATCCCCCCTGCAAAATTGGCAAGGGCTCTTATTTGAAGGTCCACGCGATGTTCGTGCCGATCTTGCCAAACTCGGTGTTGCCGATGATCTCAAGTTTGAGGGTTACGTTCTGGATCATGTTGAAGTCCATGAATGTAATTACAACTGGAAGACTTTTATTGAGGTCTACCTCGAGGACTATCACGTTGTTCCGTTTCATCCGGGCTTGGGTAAGTTTGTTTCTTGCGAAGACCTGCGTTGGGAATTCGGTGACTGGCACAGCGTACAAACTGTTGGTATTCATAA
Organism: Polynucleobacter sp. 39-46-10; assembly: GCF_002282275.1. Lineage (NCBI taxonomy): Bacteria > Pseudomonadati > Pseudomonadota > Betaproteobacteria > Burkholderiales > Burkholderiaceae > Polynucleobacter > Polynucleobacter sp. 39-46-10. Next base: position 709 of record NZ_NCJB01000161.1, read on the forward strand.
GAACCTTGAGAAACCTGGATCACCGGTTTATCAAAAGTGGCATGAAGCAGTTCTACGCCATCACGAGGGCAAAACACCTCGCCATGGCGCTATCTGGCTTACCTACTATCCGAATGTGATGGTCGAGTGGTACCCAGGCGTTCTCTGCGTTTCCACCTTGCACCCCATGGGTCCGAATAAAACTCGGAACGTGGTTGAGTTCTATTACCCGGAAGAGATCGCCCTCTTTGAGCGCGAATTTGTAGAGGCGGAGCGTGCAGCCTATATGGAAACCTGCATTGAAGATGATGAAATTGCAGAACGTATGGATGCCGGTCGGGCTGCCCTGCTAGCTCGCGGTCAAAATGAAGTGGGCCCATACCAAAGCCCCATGGAAGATGGCATGCAACATTTTCATGAATGGTACCGTCGCGCCATGAGTTACGAAGGCGCATAATTCAGTAACACCCATCCCGCTCTCAATAGGAAGCCATCATGACGCCTCTCATTACTGCAAATCAGTTGGAAGAAATCATTAACAGCGGTGAAAATGTATTGCTCTGTGATTGCCGCTTTGATTTAGTGGATCCCTTAGCAGGCCGCAAATCCTATCTTGAGGGTCATATTCCTGGCGCTCTCTATGTCGATCTAGACCACGATCTATCCGGTGAAAAAACGGGCAAGAATGGTCGTCATCCGCTACCTAGCCCTGAGGCTTGGGCGCAAACTAAATCACGCTTAGGTATTGACTCAAACACTTTAGTAGTTGCATACGATAATCAAGGCTCTGTATATGCCAGTCGCTTATGGTGGATGCTCAAAGCCACTGGCCATGCCAACGTGCAAGTATTAGATGGTGGCCTAGATGCTTGGAATGGCCCGATTGGCACAATGCCTCGCGAAGCAAAACCAACATCAACGCCAGTACCTACAATGCCTTATGTTGGCCTAGTAACAGTAGAGGAAGTTGTTCATAATCTCCAAGCCAAAAATAATATAGTTGTGGACGCTCGCGCAAATGATCGCTTCCATGGTCAAAATGAAACCTTAGATCCTGTTGGCGGTCACATCCCCAACGCGATTAATTATTGCTTCAGAGAAAATCTTTCCAAAAAAAGCTTCAAGGCACCAGAACAACTATTCAAAGACTTTCATGATCTCTTAGGCTCAACTAAAGCATCTGAAGTCATTCATCAATGCGGCTCTGGAGTAACTGCCTGCCATAACCTGTTGGCCATGGAAGTTGCCGGCCTCAAAGGCTCACGTCTGTATGCAGGTAGTTGGAGTGAATGGTGCGCCGACCCGAGCAGGCCAGTCGCACTTTAATGTAGTAACGAGAGCAAGATTACAAATCCAACGCCGCAAGCAATCAAAATCGTTTGACGTAAAGACTCCACCCAGTGTGGGCGGCGATGCATTTGTGGAATGAGATCACTCACCGCAATGTAGATAAAACTACTTGCGGCAATCACGAGCAAGTAAGGCATTGCCGCATTTACTCTTTCCAAAAAGAAATAAGCCAATACCCCACCCACTACTGCAGATAAACCACAAATCAGGTTGTATATGAGTGCGCGCGTGCGTGTGAATCCTGCATTGAGCAGTACGATGAAATCCCCAATTTCCTGCGGGATCTCGTGAGCAATAATGGCAATCGTAGTAAAGATGCCGACTTGGTAATCGGCCATAAATGCAGCAGCAATCAAAACACCATCAACAAAATTATGTAATCCATCGCCTACCAAAATCATCCAACCGCTGCGACCCGCTACTTCTGCATCATGTCCATGGTGGTGGCCATGACCATCTCCTTCATGATGATGGCTATGACGTAGTAAAGCGATTTTCTCAAGCAAGAAAAAGCCCAGGAGACCTGCAAGCAAAGTAGCAAATAGCAACTTAGCATCCACGCCCGGCATCGTAAATGCCTCAGGTAATGAATGCAGCAAGGCAGTAGCCAACAAAACACCTACCGACACACTGACCATGCTGTGAACCATCTTTGACAGAAATGACAAAGAAAAGCTTGCCGCTACAAGAACGCTAGCGGCTCCCGCTAGCGCTGTTACCAGCACAATGCTTTGCAGTACTGACATGAAAATTAAGCAACCCCGTTTTGTTTAAACCAGGCAATACATTTTTCCCAGCCATCCTTCGCTGGACCTTCGCGATATAAAGCGCGATAGTCCGCATGGAAGCCATGGGGTGCATCTGGATAGACTTCAAAGCGGGAGGCTTTAGCAGCTGGATTTTTCGGGGCTGCTGCTGCAAGCGCTTGACGCATCTGCTCAACAGTTTCGAGCGAGATACCCGCATCTGCTCCACCGTACAAACCTAGGACCGGAGCTTTCAGGTCAGCAGCAATATCAACTGGGTGACGAGGATTGCCTTCAGTTTTTTCACCAACTAAGCGACCATACCAAGCTACACCAGCTTTGACCTGAGGCAACGTAGCTGAGAGCCAAGTAATACGACCACCCCAGCAAAAACCTGTGACGCCAACTTTTTTCACATCACCACCGTTTTTGCCAGCCCATTGAATGGCTGCCTGCAAATCATTTAAGACTTGAGAATCTGGAGTCTTGGCAACAATATTGCTCATGATCTCGGCAGTAGTTCCATAGGTATTAGGATCGCCTGCTCGGATAAAGAATTCTGGGGCAATCGCCATATAACCTAATTTAGCAAAACGTCTAGTAACGTCAGCAATGTATTCATGTACACCAAATATTTCGCTAGCGACGATCACAATCGGCAAATTACCTTTTGCTTTTTCTGGACGAGAAACATAAGCTGGCATCTGAAAGCTGCCGACTGGAATCATTTGCTCACCCGCTTTAATGCCCTTGAAATCCGTTTCGATTGCTTGTGCCATCACAGGCTCTGAGGCGGCTACAAAACCAATTCCCATCGTGGTTGCTGTAATAGCAGAGGCTTTCATGAAACCTCTTCTGTCGCTAGCAATTACTTTTGAATCTAAATCTTTTTTAGTAGTCATTTTTTGTCTCCTTACCTGTAATTAATGTGCTTCTTCCCAATTATCGCCAATCCCAATACCCACTACCAAAGGAACCTTCAGTTCAGCCACCTTACACATCAAATCAGGTAGCTTTGCCTGCAAGAGCTCCAGCTCATCTAAGGGTACGTCAAATACCAATTCATCGTGCACCTGAAGCAACATACGGGTCTTGAGACCCTCTTTTTCTAGCCAATTCTCAACCGCCACCATGGCCAATTTAATCAGATCAGCTGCAGTACCTTGCATGGGGGCATTAATTGCAGCCCGCTCCGCACCCTGACGACGAGGGCCATTCGAACCCTTAATCTCCGGCAGCCATAGGCGTCTGCCAAAGACTGTCTCGACATAGCCATTCTCTCTAGCCTCTAAACGAGTGCGCTCCATATATTGGGCCACACCTGGATAGCGATCAAAGTATTTGGCAATGTAATTCTGAGCTGCTGAGCGCTCAATGCCCAAGTTACCCGCTAAACCAAAAGCACTCATACCGTAGATCAGGCCAAAGTTAATGACCTTGGCATAGCGACGCTGCTCTGAATTAACACTCTCAAGCGGCACACCAAAAATCTCAGCAGCAGTTGCTTGGTGTACGTCTTTACCGGCAGCAAATGCAGCTAACAGATTTTCATCTTCAGCAATATGCGCCATGATGCGCAATTCAATTTGAGAATAGTCAGCAGAAAGAAGTTTGCAACCTTCCGCCGGAATAAACGCTTCTCGAATTCGTCGACCCTCTTCTGTACGAACAGGAATATTTTGCAAGTTTGGGTCGCTTGAAGCCAAGCGCCCTGTCACTGCAGTCGCCTGAGAAAAACTCGTGTGCACGCGACCGGTTTTAGGATCAGCCATGCGTGGCAGTTTCTCAATATAAGTTGACATCAATTTAGCAAGACTGCGGTAATCCAAAATACGCGCAGGCAAAGGATAGTCTTCAGCCAACTTCTGTAAAACTTCTTCATCAGTCGATGGCGCACCCGATGGCGTTTTCTTAATTACCGGAAGCTCTAGCTGACCAAATAAAATTTCTGCGATCTGCTTAGGGGATTGAATGTTGAATGGCTGTCCAGCCAGCTTATGAATCTCTCCCTCCAAGGCAAGCAAACGCTTGCCGACCTCTTGGCCTTGCTGAGATAGCAGCGCCGAATCAATCCGAATGCCATTGCGCTCCATGATGCCAAGCACACGCATGGCTGGCATCTCAATGTTTTCATAAACATAAAGAAGGCCTGGGCTTGCCTGGATTTGAGGCCACAGTGCGTGGTGTAAACGCAAGGTAATGTCCGCATCTTCTGCCGCATAGTCTGTAGCGATCTTCAGATCCACTTGATCAAAACCAATCTGATGCACGCCCTTACCGCATACCTCTTCATACTTAATGGTCTTCATGCCGAGGTGTCGCTCAGCTAAGTTATCCATGTTGTGCGGCATATGTGATTC
>NZ_NCJB01000162.1:0-5142 GCF_002282275.1 Polynucleobacter sp. 39-46-10
GATATTCCTGAATTAGATCCAGCCTTCTATGGCTTTGGTGACGGCGATATGGATATCGTCTTTAACACCAGCAATACATTCTTTGGTAAGTATGAAATGACCTTGCGTGATTTATTGCAAGCCTTGCGTCAAACCTACTGCGGCACCCTGGGTGCCGAGTACATGTTTATTGCAGACCAAAAGATTAAGAAGTGGTGGCAAGAGAAGTTAGAGTCCATTCGCGCAACCCCGCATTTCAATGTGGATCAAAAGCGCCAGATTCTCGACCGCGTGACTGCGGCCGAAGGTTTAGAGCGCTATTTACAGGCTAAGTATGTCGGTCAAAAGCGTTTCTCTCTTGAGGGTGGTGAAAGCTTCATCGCCTGTATGGATGAGTTAATCCGTGAGGCTGGTTCCAAGGGTGTTCAAGAAATTGTGATTGGTATGGCCCACCGCGGTCGTCTCAACGTGTTGGTCAATACTTTGGGCAAGATGCCTACAGACTTGTTTGCTGAGTTTGAGCACAAGGGCCCAGAAACTTTGCCTGCAGGCGACGTGAAGTATCACCAGGGTTTCTCGAGTGATATTGCTACTCCTGCTGGTCCAGTGCATTTGTCATTGGCCTTTAATCCATCCCATCTAGAAATCGTGAACCCAGTGGTTGAGGGTTCTGCCCGTGCTCGTATGGAGCGTCGCGGCGATTTGTTGGGTGAGCAAGTGATGCCGGTATTGGTGCATGGTGATGCGGCGATTGCAGGCCAAGGTGTGATGCAAGAGACTTTAGCGATGGCGGAAGTTCGTGGCTACTCTACTGGTGGCACGATCCATATTGTGATCAACAACCAAATTGGTTTCACTACTTCAGATCCACGCGATTTGCGTTCAAGCTTGTATTGCACCGACATCATGAAGGTAATTGATGCGCCGGTACTGCACGTGAATGGTGATGATCCTGAGGCGGTGGTATTGGCAACAAAGTTGGCAGTAGAGTTCCGTAGCCAGTTTCACAAAGATGTTGCGATTGATATCGTTTGCTTCAGGAAGCTTGGTCACAACGAACAAGATACTCCTGCAATGACACAACCTTTGATGTACAAAATCATTGCAGCTCACCCAGGTACACGCAAGCATTACGCCGATAAGTTAGAGGCACAAGGTGTATTGCCAGTTGGTACTGGTGATTTGATGGTGAAAGAGTACCGTGCTGCAATGGATGCTGGTAAGCAAACCTCTGATCCAGTATTAAGTAACTTTAAGGGTAAGTTCGCAGTAGATTGGTCACCATTCTTAAATAAGAAGTGGACCGATGAGGCGGACACCGCAATTCCGTTAACTGAATGGAAGCGCTTAGCAGAGAGAGTCTCAACAGTTCGCGAAGGTTTCCAAGTTCACCCGCTGGTTGAGAAGGTTCTCAAAGACCGCGCTGCAATGGGTCGCGGTGAAACTAATATCGATTGGGGTATGGGTGAGCATATGGCTTTCGCATCCTTAGTGGCTAGTGGCTACCCAGTTCGCTTATCTGGCGAGGATAGTGGTCGTGGAACCTTTACCCATCGCCACGCAGTGCTTCATAACCAAAGCCGTGAAAAATGGGATAAAGGGGTTTACATTCCCCTCCGTCACATTGCAAAAGATCAAGCTCCATTTTTGGTAATTGACTCGATCTTGTCAGAGGAGGCTGTCCTTGGTTTTGAGTATGGATATGCAGCAGCTGAGCCTAATACCTTGACTATTTGGGAAGCGCAGTTCGGCGATTTTGCTAACGGTGCTCAAGTTGTAATTGACCAATTTATTGCTTCAGGTGAAGTGAAGTGGGGTCGCGCAAACGGCTTGGTCATGATGTTGCCGCACGGTTATGAAGGTCAGGGACCAGAACATTCATCTGCACGTCTAGAGCGCTTCATGCAGTTGTGTGCTGATACCAATATGCAGGTGATTCAGCCAACTACGGCATCACAGATCTTCCACGTATTGCGTCGTCAGATGATTCGTCAGTTCCGCAAGCCGCTGATCTTGATGACACCAAAATCATTGCTACGTAACAAGGAAGCCGCTTCGCCATTGACTGAGTTCACTAAGGGTGGTTTCCAAACCATTCTTCCTGAACGCGATGACAGTATCGATGGCAAGAAGGTGACTCGTTTGGTAATGTGTTCCGGTAAGGTTTATTACGATCTAGCCAAAACACGTACCGAGAAAAAGCTTGATGATGTGGCGATTATTCGTTTGGAGCAACTCTATCCGTTCCCACATAAAGCGTTGACTGCTGAGTTGAAGAAGTACCCGAACCTTGAAGAGGTTGTGTGGTGTCAGGATGAACCACAAAACCAAGGCGCTTGGTTCTTTGTTCAGCACAATATTTTGGAGAACATGTCTGAAGGTATGAAGTTGGCATATGCGGGTCGTCCAGCATCAGCTTCACCAGCTTGTGGATATGCTCATCTCCATCAAGAACAGCAAAAGTCTCTTCTTACTGCAGCATTCGCAAAACTTAAGGGTTATGTCATTACGAAGTAATCGTAGACATCACTCAATATACAAACACTAAATAGGATTAATCATGGCTATTTTTGAAGTTAAAGTTCCCCAGCTCTCCGAGTCAGTAGCCGAAGCTACTTTGTTGCAATGGAAAAAGAAGGTCGGTGATGCTGTCGGTCAAGATGAGATTTTGATTGAGATTGAAACCGACAAAGTGGTGTTGGAAGTTCCTGCACCTTCCGCTGGTGTAATCACAGAGATCGTTGTTGCTGATGGCGGCACAGTTGTTGCTGAGCAGTTGATTGCGAAGATTGATAGCACTGCTGTTGCTTCTGCTGCCCCTGCAGCGGCTGTAGCTGCTCCAGCACCTGCAGCAGATCCCGCCGCCGCTCCTGCTAAAGCTGCACCGGCCGCTAAATCATCTGGCGCTGCTGCTGCACCTTCTGCTGCAAAGATCCTTGCAGAGAAAAATATCGATGCTGGTCAAGTTGCTGGTTCTGGACGTGATGGTCGCATCACTAAGGGTGACGCATTAAACGCTTCTGCCGGTGGTGCAAAATCTGCTGCATTGCCGAGCGCACCAATTCCAATGGGCGATCGTCCAGAAGAGCGTGTACCAATGAGCCGCTTGCGTGCTCGTATTGCTGAGCGCTTGCTTGAGTCACAGGCAAACAACGCCATCTTGACTACTTTCAATGAAGTCAACATGGCCCCAGTAATTGCCATGCGCAATAAGTACAAAGATCAGTTTGAAAAAGTCCATGGCGTGAAGTTGGGCTTCATGTCTTTCTTTGTTAAAGCTGCTACCCATGCGCTAAAGAAATTCCCATTATTGAATGCCTCTGTTGATGGCAACGACATTGTTTACCACGGTTATTTTGATATTGGTATTGCGGTCAGTTCACCACGCGGCTTGGTAGTTCCAATTCTGCGTGACGTAGATCAAATGAATTTGGCGGACATCGAGAAAAAAATTGCTGAGTTTGGTACGAAGGCACGCGACGGTAAGCTGTCGATCGATGAGCTGACTGGCGGTACATTCTCGATTTCTAATGGTGGCGTATTTGGCTCCATGCTTTCTACTCCAATCATTAATCCTCCACAGTCTGCAATCTTGGGTATCCATGCAACTAAAGAGCGTGCAGTAGTTGAGAATGGTCAAATCGTAATTCGTCCAATTAACTACCTAGCATTGTCATATGACCATCGCATTATTGACGGTCGTGAGGCCGTGCTTGGTTTGGTTGCAATGAAGGATGCGCTGGAAGATCCTTCACGTCTTCTCCTTGATTTGTAAGAGGGAAGAATATGAGCCAATCATTTGACGTATTAGTAATCGGCGGTGGTCCTGGCGGCTACATTGCCGCGATCCGTGCAGCACAACTTGGCTTTAAGGTTGCTTGCGCTGAATCGAATGCCTATGACGATCCAAAAGGTGAGCCACGCTTAGGTGGAACTTGCTTAAACGTAGGTTGCATTCCATCTAAAGCTTTGCTGGCTTCTTCTGAAGAATTTGAGAAGATTAGCCATCACGTTGCTGACCACGGCATCACTGTAGGATCAGTTAAGCTGGACTCCGGCAAGATGATCGCTCGTAAAGATGCGATTGTGACGAAGATGACTGCGGGTATTCAATTCCTGTTCCGCAAAAATAAAATTACCTTGTTAAAAGGACATGCTTCCTTTGAAGGCAAGGGTGCCGATGGCTACCAAGTCAAGATTGATGGTAAAGACAAAGAAGTGGTGACTGCTAAGAATGTAATCATCGCAACTGGCTCTAAAGCACGTCATTTGCCAGGTATTCCTGTCGATAACGTATTGATTAGCGATAACGAAGGTGGTTTGAAATTTGATTCCATTCCGAAGAAACTTGGCGTTATTGGTGCTGGTGTAATCGGCTTGGAGCTTGGCTCTGTATGGCGCCGTGTTGGTTCTGATGTCACTATTCTGGAAGCGCTCCCAACTTTCTTGGGTGCTTGCGATCAAGGTATTGCTAAAGAAGCGCACAAGATTTTCACCAAGCAAGGGCTCAATATCAATATGGGCGTCAAGATTGGTGAAGTCAAGGCAGACAAGAAAGGTGTTGTTGTTAACTACACCGATAGTGAAGGAAAAGCTCAGAAATTAGAGTGTGACCGTTTAATTGTGTCTGTTGGACGTGTTCCGAATACTGAAAAATTAGGTCTCGATAAAATTGGTCTTAAGGTGGATGAGCGTGGCTTCATTCCAATTGATGACCACACTTGCGCAACAGCTGCACCTGGCGTTTACGCCGTAGGTGACGTTGTACGTGGACCAATGCTGGCCCACAAAGCGGAAGATGAGGGTGTGCTGGTTGCCGAAACGATTGCTGGTCAAAAACCCCATATCGACTACAACTGCATCCCTTGGGTAATCTATACCGATCCAGAAATTGCTTGGGTTGGTAAAACTGAAGAGCAGCTAAAACAGGCTGGTATTGCTTATAAGGCTGGTCAGTTCCCATTTGCTGCTAACGGTCGTGCATTAGGTATGGATCGTGCCGATGGCTTCGTCAAAGTATTGGCCGATGAAAAAACCGATGAAATCTTAGGTGTTCATATTATTGGACCAAATGCTTCTGACCTCATTGCAGAAGCAGCCGTAGCGATGGAGTTCAAAGCTGCAGCTGAAGATATTGCTCGTATCTGTCATCCACATCCAAGC
>NZ_NCJB01000163.1:0-5141 GCF_002282275.1 Polynucleobacter sp. 39-46-10
AGTGTTTCATCAAGATCCACAGATTCTTCACTATGGCCGCCCTGGCACTGGTGAAAAGTTAAAAGAAGGAATGACCTTCACTATTGAACCCATGATCAATGCTGGCAAACGTGATATTCGCACCATGCCAGATCAATGGACGGTGAAGACTAAAGATCGCAGCCTGTCTGCACAATGGGAACACACGCTTTTAGTAACAGCTACTGGTGTTGAAGTGCTTACTTGGTCAGAGGGTAGCAATCCAGCTCCTGATTGCGTTAAAGGACTATCCTTTAGGCCAAGTCTAGCAAGCGCATAAATTCATGAACAAGCCCAGGGCAGCCAGCAATATTACCGATGCAGCTAGCCTGCGTGCAGCTCGCGAAGTTGCTTACGACGACTTCAGGAAAACACAGGTAGTAGGTAGGTTAACCAAACAACTTACCAAGATGAGCGATCAAGTACTCGCCCATCTCTGGAGTAGCTGCGGCTTAAACAATGAAGCCAGCTTAATTGCCGTTGGCGGTTATGGAAGAAATGCTTTATTCCCCCATTCTGATATTGATATTCTCATTCTGCTCCCAGCCGAAGAAAAAAATGCACTCGCTTTATCAAAACAGGTTGAACAGTTTATAGCCAGCTGCTGGGATATGGGATTAGAGATAGGCTCTTCAGTGCGGAATACCGCAGAATGCATGTCTGAATCCGAGCAAGATGTCACTGTACGCACATCACTCTTAGAAGCACGATTTCTGTGTGGCAATAGACAGCTATTTAAAGATTTTGTAAAAGCCTTTGAAGCAGCCATGGATCCAAAGTCATTCTTTCAGGCTAAGCTAGCAGAGCAAATTCAGCGTCACTACAAATACCAAGATACGCCCTACTCTTTAGAGCCCAATTGCAAAGAGAGTCCTGGTGGCTTACGTGACTTACAGGTCATCTCTTGGGTCAGTAAAGCAGCGCACTTAGGTAATACATTCAAAGATCTCAGTCTTGCTGGCCTGGTAACTCAACGTGAGTTAACTGAACTCAATCGCAACCAGCGTTTTTTAGAAACCTTGCGTGCTAACTTGCACCTGCTTGCAAAGCGTAGGCAAGATGTGTTGGCTTTCGACTTACAAGCCCCCCTTGCCGCAGCGATGGGGATTAAAGAAGAGTCTTCCAGACTAGCCAGTGAAGCCATCATGCGTCGCTACTATTGGGCAGCTAAAGCAGTTAACCAATTAAATGATGTGCTGCTGCAGAACATTGAAGCACTACTCTTTCCCCAAGAGTCTAAAACAACCCATGCGATTGGCGGTGAAGGCAATGAGTGCTTTATTGAGCGTCAAGGTGTCTTAGATATCACCGACCCCCAGTTGTTTCAGAAGCACCCAGAACAAATTCTGCGTACCTTCTTGGTCTTTGCACAAACAGCCAACGTCAAGAGCTTATCTGCAACTATCTTTAGAGCGCTATACAACACGCGTCAGAAGATGGATAGCAAATGGCGCAAAGATCCAGTCAATCGTGCACTCTTTATTGAGATCCTGAAAGAGCCAGAAGGAGTGAGTCGGGCCTTCCAGCTCATGAACCGCACCAGCGTACTTGGTCGCTATCTACCCGCCTTTAGAAAAATTGTTGGTCAAATGCAGCATGACTTATTTCATGTCTATACGGTTGACCAACACATCTTGATGGTTCTACGTAATGTGCGTCGCTTTATGGTGGTCGAGCATACGCATGAATTTCCCTTCTGTAGTAGCCTGATTGCCCACTTTGAAAAACCTTGGCTATTGGTGATTGCCGCCCTATTTCATGACATCGCCAAAGGACGTGGTGGTGATCACTCGGAACTTGGCAAAGCAGATATGCGTAAGTTCGCAAAAGATCATGGTTTGGATAAAGCGGATACCGAGTTATTGGTATGGCTGGTTGCAGAACACTTGAATATGAGTCAAGTAGCTCAGAAGCAAGACATTACAGATCCAGAAGTAGTGCAGGCGTTTGCTAAAAAGGTAGGTGATGAGCGCCATCTCACCGCACTATATCTATTAACTGTTGCTGATGTCCGCGGCACTAGCCCTAAAGTCTGGAATGCCTGGAAGGGCAAACTATTAGAGGATCTCTATCGCGTCACCTTACGTGTATTGGGTGGCGCAAAACCAGATGCTTCTTCCGAGCTTGCACAGCATCAAGAGGGATCTCGCGCCAAGCTACGTCTCTATGCAATTGAAGATTCTGCTTATGAGAATTTATGGAAGCAGTTAGATGTTGCCTTCTTCTTGCGTCAAGATGCGGCAGATATTGCTTGGCTTACACGCCATCTCTACAACAAGGTCGATAGTGAAATTCCTGTAGTACGGGCTCGCCTCTCTCCGGTTGGCGAAGGCTTGCAAATTGCTGTCTATGTAAAAGACCAGGAAGATCTCTTCGCCAGAATTTGCGCCTACTTTGAGCGCCACGGTTTCTCGATTTGGGATGCCCGCATTCATACGACGAAGCATGGGTATGCACTGGATACTTTCCAGATCTCTGGCAGTAACTTAGTTGATGAAGGCGGCAGTTACCGCGACCTCATTCAGCTGGTTGAATATGAGCTAACAGCTGCATTGCAAAACAGCGATCCTTTGCCATCTCCCAGCATGGGAAGGCTCTCAAGACAGTCTCGCACCTTCCCAATCCAACCACGTGTGCACATGATCCCGGATGAACGCGGTCAGTACTATGCACTCTCCCTTTCCGCAAGTGATCGCACCGGCTTACTCTATGCAATCTCTAGAGTCTTGGCTAAGCACCAAGTCTCATTACACACTGCGCGCATCAATACCTTGGGCGAGCGCGTAGAAGACGTTTTCCTATTGGATGCGGCTAACTTGAGCAAGAACCCTAAACTGCAGATCTTATTGGAAACGGATTTGCTAGAGGCATTAGGGGTCTAAGCTTAATCTTGTAGCTTTTGTAATGCCCGTTTAATACGCGGGCTAGTAATTTGATCAAAAGATACCCAAGCCTTTTCAATCCCCTCGGGAGATTCTCGCTCTTCAATCATCTGCAATACAAATAAAAGATCAATGTGCAAATGCTCGCCCTCTCCTTTTTTTGGATTCTCGGGTATCTCATGCAGATCAATATCTACAGGATCTAAGAATCCACTGAAAGATTGACAAACTACGCCAGTCTCTTCAAAGACCTCACGAATTGCTGCCTGAATAGGCTCCTCTCCATGATCAATATGGCCACCAGGCTGTAACCATTGCCTGATGTACGGATGGAAAATAAGGAGAACGCTATCATCCTTGATAACCAAACCACTTGCTGTGATGTGACCCTGCTTGATGGATCGTGAATAAGGGTCACTTGAAGAGAGAACCAGATCGCAGACAGCCTTAAGTGGCGAGTGGGTAGCTGCAGAAGATATGAGATCAAGCATGTTGGCGGGCAAAGAATGAAATCTTATTAAAAGAATCTACCAGCGCAAAGCCGATTATTCAGTAGGAATCCCCCTACTTAAGAAGATCCACCATAGCTGCCTCATCAATAACGGGAATGCCAAGCTCTTCTGCTTTAGTGAGTTTGCTTCCCGCGTCTGTACCCGCTACTACATAGTCTGTTTTCTTGGAGACTGAACCCGCAACTTTTGCGCCTGCTTTTTCAAGAAGATCTTTGGCTTCATCCCTTGTCATAGTTGGGAATGTACCTGTGAGTACAAAGGTTTTACCTGCAACGGCGGCGCTGATGACTTTTTCTTCGACGGAGAGTTGCATACCTGAAGCCAAGAGTTGCTCAATGACTTCGCGGTTATGAGCCTCTTCCATAAAGCTGGTGATGGAGTCGGCCACTACAGGGCCAACATCTTTTACTGTTAGCAAGTCTTCGAGCGTAGCATCCATAAGGGCATGCATGGACTGATAGTGATTAGCCAGATCTTTAGCGGTGGTTTCACCGACGTGGCGAATGCCCAAGGCAAATATAAATCTAGCTAGCGTCGTGCTTCTAGATTGATTGATTGCTGCAATAAGATTATCGGCAGACTTTTCACCCATACGCTCCAAGTTGGCGATTGCAGTAAAACCAAGGCGATAGAGATCAGCTGGCGTTCTCACAAGATTGTGATCAACTAACTGGTCAACAATCTTCTCTCCTAGACCTTCAATATCTAATGCACGTCTATGTGCAAAATGGATTAATGCCTGCTTACGCTGCGCGCCGCAGAATAGCCCGCCACTGCAACGTGCGACTGCTTCGTCTGCCAAACGCTCTATATGTGAGTCACATACGGGGCAGTTTGTTGGCATTACAAATTCTGTTGCATTGGCAGGTCTACGCTCTTTAACCACTGAAACTACTTCAGGAATCACATCTCCCGCCCTTCTAACGGAAACGGTATCGCCAATACGCACATCTTTACGTTTGACTTCATCTTCATTATGGAGAGTAGCGTTCGTCACGGTGACTCCACCGACCTCCACGGGAGCAAGCCTTGCGACTGGTGTGATGGCGCCTGTACGTCCTACTTGCACATCAATGCCAAGCACGGTTGTTAAGGCCTCTTGCGCTGGAAACTTATGAGCCAATGCAAAGCGTGGGGCTCTAGAAACAAAGCCCAACTTGGACTGTTCTGCAAACGAGTTGACCTTATAGACCACACCATCAATATCGTAAGGCAAAGAATCGCGCTTGGCACCAACTACCTCATAGAAAGCCAATATCTCATCTACAGATTTGAGTACTCGGCGCTCCGAACAAACTGGTAATCCCAGTTTGACGTAAGCATTGAGTAATTCTTCATGCGTTTTGGGGAGCCAAGATTGTGGTTCTAGCGCTCCAAATCCATAAGCAAAGAATGAGAGCGGTCTTTTGGCGGTGATCTTGGAATCGAGTTGGCGCAGACTGCCTGCTGCAGCATTGCGGGGATTGGCAAACTCTTTTTCACCTTGAGATGCTGCTTGCGCATTCATTTTCTGGAAGTCTTTGAGGTACATAAAGACTTCACCGCGTACCTCTAATACAGCAGGAATATTGTTACCAGATAGTTTTAATGGAATTGCACGAATAGTTTTGATGTTCGCTGTGACATCCTCACCGCTAGCACCATCACCACGCGTAGCAGCCCTAACTAGTGAGCCATACTCGTAACGAAGTGAGATTGCTAAGCCATCAAATTTGAGTTCGCCCGCATA
>NZ_NCJB01000164.1:0-5124 GCF_002282275.1 Polynucleobacter sp. 39-46-10
GAGTTCGAACGGCGCTGCTACCGGAAAAAACCACTTCTTGAATGAGATTCTAGGTAGTAAGCCCTACATTCTATAGCAATCCCCTAAAATAGACCAATTCCATCTGATTCAGGTCTAATCCACTGAATGGCTTCACCCCAAGAACTTTCTGACTTCCTCAGCAGTGTTGAGCAGCGTGCTTTCAAGCAAGCTGTCTATGCTGTGCGAGATGACGATGCAGCCTTAGATATTGTTCAAGATGCCATGATTAAGTTGTCTGAAAAATATGGTGACCGCCCCGCAGCCGAGCTACCACTGGTTTTCACCAGAATTCTGCAAAACCGTATTCATGACTGGTTTAGACGTCAAAAGGTTCGCAATACCTGGGTAACCCTATTCTCCAATATGGGCAAGAAATCAGATGAAAATGATGATTTCGACCCCTTAGAGTCACTTTCCGCCCCGGATGACAGTGAAATTCACCAAGATGGTGCCTTTAAGCTGGAGCGAAGTCAGCTTTTGGAGTCCCTAGAGTCAGAAATATCAAAATTACCTGTCCGTCAACGAGAAGCCTTCCTGATGCGTTATTGGGATGAGCTAAGTATTACTGAAACTGCCCTTGCTATGAGTTGTAGCGAGGGAAGCGTCAAAACCCACTGCTCAAGAGCTACCCAAGCTCTAGCTAAAGCATTGAAATTAAAAGGAATTACGCTGTGAACCGCAATCAAGACATCCTAAACCCAACAGAAGCTGACCAATTTGGCCAGTCCGCTGCTGCTCTGCTCCGCCAAGGATCTCAATCCTTGCCAGCTGGCATCAAAGATCGTCTGTATGCAGCGCGCTTAAAAGCGCTTTCCGTAAAAAAACCAGAAAAAGTGCGTATCAAACAATATGTTTTGGCCAGTACCTCTGGGAACTGGTCTTCGGGTTCTCGTTCTTTTTGGAATAACGTGGGCTGGGTGATCCCTCTTGTTGTTCTTGTTTTTGGCTTAGTCGGAATTGCCCAATGGCAAGATAACTCCCGGATTAATGACATTGCCGAGTTAGATGCAGCCCTGTTAAGCGACGATGTACCCCCTGATGCCTATGCTGATAGCGGCTTTATGCGCTTCCTCAAGAATGGCCCCTTAGCCGATGCAGAGCAAGATGGCTTGGATACACCCAAATCACCTTCTTAATATCAAACGAAAACTCAAATAGCGCATGCTAAAAAACTTACGCTCTATTTGTGCAGTCCTCAGCATCAGCTCAGCCCTTACGCTAGCTATTAGCGCTCTAATCTCGCCCGCCGCATTTGCTCAGACAGCAACAAGTAATCACGGCAAAAGCACGGTTACCCCAGCGAAAAAGCAGGATGGGACATGGGAAGGTCTAAAGCCTGAACAACAAAACATTCTGGCCCCTCTCGAGGGTGATTGGGACTACATGTTGCCTGAAAGTCGTAAACGATGGACCCAGGTGGCCAACCTGTACCCCAGGATGAAGGCAATAGATCAACAACGGCTTCAGTCTCGCATGGCCAGCTGGTCAAACCTGTCTCAAAAAGATCGCCGTATTGCACGAGAGAATTACCTAAGCAGCCTCAAGTTTCCGCCTGAGAAAAAAGCTGAAGCTTGGAGCGCTTATCAAAAACTGAGTGCCGAGCAAAAAAATAAACTTGCTCAGGCTGAATTAAATCAAAAGAAGAAGCCTACGGTCGTAAGTGCGCCAACCTTGCAACAACACCCCATCATTCAGCAGTCGAACTTAGCTCCGACATTACCTGCCGCAGTCACTCCAGCTCAAGAAGTTGCTCCGCAAGGCGCAAGCTCGGATAGCGACTCAAGCAATCAATAAGAATTCCTCAGTCGTGATTACCCCAGCGGAATTAGATACGCTTCCTGCTCCGCAATTTTGGCGACGTGTTTCTTGTACGCTTTATGAGCAGTTGGTTTTACTGGGTGTAATTGCCCTAACATTTTTAGTTCCCAATTTAGGCTTAGGTATTCTATTTGGCATCTCATTACCGAGTTGGCTCACCTTCCTCTACCTCTATGTGGTTCTTGGGATCTACTTTTCCTGGTATTGGACAAAGTCAGGGCAGACGCTTGCGATGCAAACCTGGCGGATACGCATGATTGGTCCAGGTGGCCACAAGCTCACTCGAAAGCAAGCAATCTGGCGCTATGTCTATGGATCTCTATGGCTCATACCTTGCGTTATCCTACAGTGGCTTTTCGAACTTCAGAGATGGCAAATTATTGAAATGCTATTTGCGGTTGCTTTATTTCTATGGCCATTAAGCATCTATTTGAATCGCGTTAGCCCGCTGCTACGACAAAGTCTGCCAGATCGCTTTAGTGGAACGCGTTTAGTTGAGCTGCCAAAAAACTTAGTGAAACTCTCCTAAGGTACTCTCGTTAGAGAGTGCGCCCTAGATCTCGCGCAAACACTCCATTGCAGTTGTTGTTTGAATTTTTCTTTGAAAACGATATCCAGCCAAGAGACAAGCAGAGACTCCAAAGATAATTCCCATCGCTAAAGACTGTACGAATGCATTGAACTCAATCTCCAGCACAAATCGACCAAGCGCCCACGCTGCTACTCCAGCAGCTAGTCCAGCTAGAACTCCAGAGAGCACTCCAATAATCAACAGTTCAGCCAGAGCTATCTTTCTCAGTAAAGCACGCGATGCACCTACCGCTTTGAGTAATGCAGCACTTCTAAAGCGCTCATCTTGAGTGGCTGCAATTGCAGCCACTAAAACCAGAATCGCTGCTGCGATCGTAAAGGCAAACAGAAGACCCAGTACTGAAGACAGTCGATCCAATACGTCTTGTATCTGTTGCAAAGAGGACGCTACATCGACAATAGTGAGATTGGGGTAGCTCTGTGCAAGTTGGTAATCAAGCCCTTCAATGAGAGGACTTTGATAGTAGGAGGTAATCCATGATTGGGGCATTTCAGCAAGCATGGCGGGCGACATGATGACAAAAAAATTCACCTTCATGGAACTCCAATCCAGTTTACGAAGAGAAGTAATTGGTGCGGTAACTTTTTCACCAGCGAGTTCAAAAGTCATTTGATCACCCAGCTTAAGCTTTAAAGTCTTTGCAATACCCGCCTCCAAAGAAACTTGCGGCGCACTGCCATCAATCCATTTTCCAGAAGTAATTCGATTACCATCTGGCAATTGCTCGGTATAAGAGAGATTAAATTCTCGATCGACTAAGCGACGTGCATTTTCATCAACATAATCATTCGGCCCAATAGCTTTGCCATTAACCTCAACCAGGCGTGCACGGACCATTGGACTAAAGCTAGGGTTAGCAACTCCCGCACCAAGCAAAGACTGGGTAATGCCTAGCTTTTGATCTTCCTGAATGTTAATCATGAAGCGATTGGGTGCATCAGCTGGAATATTTCCCTGCCAAGTGACCAATAAATCCTGACGAAGTAAGAGAATGAGTAGTAAAGCCATCAAGGCAATGCCCAGAGCAGTAATTTGCATTACCGCAAATCCTGCGCGGCGCGCTTGCACAGTCAACGCAAAGCGGAGAGCAAAGCTCTTAGCACTCCAACTCGAAAAACCAAGATTAAGCAGGCGTAGTGATGACCAAGAAACTATGGCAAACAAAGTAACGGCCAAAGTGAAGCTTATCGCAACCCAAGAAGCTAGCTTCAAATCCTGCGCTGCGATAGCAATTAAGGCTAGACAAGTAATAATTCCAAAAAGTGCCACCCAAAGTGACTTGATATTGACCGCACCTAACTCCTTTCGAATCAGCCGAACTGGCGAGATCATTACCAAACTAAATAAGGGTGGGCCAGCAAAGCCAATTAATAAACAGGAGGAGAATAAGATGCTCCAAGTTAATGGCCAGAGGGAAATCACAGGCAAATCAGCAAAAACTAAATCACCCAAAATATGAATTAATATTTCTTGAACTCCGTAAGCAATAGCTGAACCCATAAGTGCAGCTGATAAGCACAGAGCCCCCAATACTTTGATTTGATTTACTAGAATTGCCCCTTGACTTGCCCCAAGACATTTCATGACTGCACAAACATCTGACTGCTTTAAAACATAACGACGTGCAGATAAAGCAATCGCTACTGCAGCCACCATTGCGGTCAACAAGGCAACTAAAGATAAAAATCGCTCTGCTCGCTCTAGAGTCTTACGCATCACCGGTTGCGCGTTTTCCAAGGTCTCAATACGCATTCCTCTGAGACCCTCAGATTCAATCCATTGAGTAGCCCATTTCTCATAATCAGAAATAGCCTGATCATTTCCCGCTAGTAATAGACGATAAGTAACGCGACTGCCCAAGCCAATGAGACCCGTTGACTGTAAATCATCTAAGGACATCATGACGCGTGGTGCAAAGTTCATAAAGCCTGCACCTCGGTCGAGTTCGCGCTCTAAAATGCCGCCAATTAAAAACGTCTTGTCTCCCAACAACATCTGATCGCCCACTTTGGCCTTCAATGTATTGAGCATAGCTGGGTCTACCCAGACTGAAGCAGCTGGCGGAGTGAGGCCGGCCTGGGAGGGTGAGACCTGCAAAGACCCGCGCAAGGGATAAGTGTTAGATACCGCTTTGAGGGAAGCAAGCTTACTTTGAGCGCCAACAGTGGCCATGCTCGGAAAAACAACGGTCTGCGCAACACTCAGCTGACGATTATTTGCCTCTCGAATAAATCGTTCAGGCAAAGGCTGATCAGAGACAAGCAGTAGATCTGCAGCAAGAAGTTGGCGAGCATCAAACTCAAAGGCTCGCTGCATCCGATCCGCCAGAAAACTGACGCTAGATAAAGCTGCAACCGATAGAGTTAGCGCAACCAGTAAAGCAAGGAGCTCACTGGATCGCAAGTCTCGCCGAATATCCCGCAGAAAACTCACTAGCACGGCGACTAAATCGCCTGAATCTGGCCGCCGTCAACCCGGATCACTGACCCAGTGATATACGAAGCGTTTTGACTTGCTAAAAACGCAGCAGTATCACCATATTCCTGAGGATCACCATAACGACCCGCTGGGATCAGATTCAAGCTAGCTTTCACTACCGAGTCGTAGCTAATGCTCTCGCGTTGAGCACGCGCTTCATCCAATTGACGCAAGCGATCGGTTGCTACACGACCCGGCATGATCACATTCACTGT
>NZ_NCJB01000165.1:0-5055 GCF_002282275.1 Polynucleobacter sp. 39-46-10
GCTGGTATACCGCCTGGGTAATTTCTACCGAGAGTATATGCTGCCCGATTTTCAGATGCCATCAAGGACAATAATAGAGCCTCTTCTCTTGTTAAGACCGTACCACCAGCAAGACGGGAGTTTCTATATATATTCACATCATCTGAGTTAATGACGAGTGTCTCATCCATTGGCAATTTAGAGTCGAGCACCACCATTGCAGTCATCAGCTTAGTGATGGATGCGATCGGCAGACTTACAGAGGAGTTTTTTTCAAAATAAACCTCTTTGGTATCTTGATTAACGACCATCGCAACACTGGACTTCAGATTAAGGTCATCATGTTGACCGCGTAACCCTAAGGCAGTTGCAAATGAAGGTCTTCCTGCCACCACAGGCTCGCTTGAACGGGTCACCGTGGTCCGAACTGTTTTGGGCTTCTTAGACGATTTCACTTGCTTCTTTGCAGCCGATTTGGGCGGTGCCTTGGATGTCTTCGAAGCCTTGGGGTCATTATTGCTTGCACTTGCCTGAAAGGAAGTAATTAGGCCAAATGACATTAGCCCAATAAACGCAATAAGCCAAAATCGTTTCAAGTGCATCCCAAATAACCTTCCAAAACTTTTAACATACTGAATGATAAATAACTTTTTCTTCTCTACAGCCATTATTGCCTGCATTGACCAGAAAACTCTCTTGTGAGGCGCCCTTACTCTGCAATCGTAGCAACTGCCTTTGCTTGCCCTCGATTAACCAATATGACTCCAGTCATGGTCAATATAAGGCCGCCTGCCATCATAAGTGTGAAAGGCTCATCAAATAAAAACCAGGCCATTACTGCAGTAGTTGGTGGTGTTAGGTATAAGAGGCTTGTTACCTTGGTTGCCGCCCCCTTACGAATCATCATAAATAGTAGACTGATTGATCCGATTGATAAGGGGAAAATTGCCCATAGCAAAGCGCCAATAACCGAAGCATTCCAAACCATGACTCCAGACTCAAAGTAATACATACAGATAAAGCAAAGAACTGCTGATACGCCAAACTGAATTGATGACCCAGCGCGAAGATCAAAGACTGGGCAAAATTTCTTCTGATAAAGAGTGCCGAATGTAATAGCAAGTAAAGCAGCGAAAGCAAGAACGTAGCTTAATAATGGGATTTGAGTAAAGCCAATTTTTTCGGCCACCACCAGAGCCACACCAGCAAACCCAAAACACAATCCAACCCACTGACGTCCCGTCACCTTTTCAGAAATCCAAGCCGCAAACCATGCAGTCAGAATTGGTTGGAGACCGACAATTATTGCAACCAAGCCTGCAGCCATACCCAAACGTACGGCGAACCAAACACCTAAAAGATAGCCAAACTGTAGCAATACCCCAGCGATGGCAATGTGCTTCATTTGATGCCAGCTTGGCCAGCTGATTCTCCAGACCAAACTCAGGCATGCCATGGCCATTAAGACACCCATGAAGCGCCAAAATAGAAATGTGGCAGGCTCAACATAAGGCATCGCTAGACGCGCAATCACAAAACCCGTACTCCAGATCAACACGAAGAGTGGTGCAATTAGGTTATCTAGCTTCAAACTCATGTTTAACTTATTGAAAATACGCGATTTTTTTTATTCAATTGATGATTTTAGGCTCATTTATAAATAACTAGTCCCATATGGCTGACAGTACTCTGTTTGATATTGCAGCGCACCATGAATACGATAAAATGATAGCTAAATGAATTGACAATAATCAGATAAAGCTCATAGTGAAGAAATGAATCAGGCCCACAGGAAAGGGAAGAAATGAATCTAACGCCAGAACAAATTGCAGCAGCACAAAAAGCCAATCTAGAAACTTTGAGTGGACTAACTAATCAAGCACTTCAGAGCATTGAAAAACTAGTTGAGCTCAATATGCATATTGCCAAACAAAGCTTAGGCGACAGTATGAGCAGCGCCAAAAAAGCATTAGAAGTAAAAGATATTCAACAACTCCTCGCCCATCAAGCCGAGGCAGTTCAGCCGATGGCTGAAAAAATCATGGCTTATAGCCGTCATTTGTATGAATTAGCCCATGAAACTCAAGCAAGCTTTACAAAGTCTGCCGAGAAAGAGTTTCAAGCTGGACAGTTAAAGATTAATGCATTGGTTGAGGATTGGACTAAGAATGCGCCAGCAGGATCTGAGGCTGCTGTTGTCGCCATCAAACAAGCTATTGCCTCTGCTACTAACGTATTTGAAACTAGCCAAAAAGCTGTCAAACATGCAGTTGAAGTTGCTCAAACCAATCTGAATAGCGCTAACAGCTCAGTTGAGAAAACAATTAAAGCAAGTAGCAAGACTGCAAGCAAAGCTAGTAAGAAAAAGTAACCCTACCCTATCTCTGTTTTTTCCTTTGGTGAAAAGCAGAAAGAAAAAAAGCCCCATGTTCGGGGCTTTTTCTTAATCGGAAAATAGCAAGCGTTCTAATGTGCCTTCTTTTTTACTGGCGGTAAATCAGTGCAGTGGCCATGTGCCGCCTCTGCAGCTAAACCAACTGACTCACCTAAGGTTGGATGCGGATGAATGGTTTTACCAATATCAATAGCATCAGCACCCATCTCTATAGCAAGGCACACTTCACCGATTAAATCACCAGCATGAGTACCTACAATTCCTCCGCCAATGATGCGTTTGCTGGTAGCATCAAAAATCAACTTAGTGAATCCCTCATCTCGACCATTGGCTATAGCTCTACCACTGGCAGCCCATGGGAATAAACCCTTCTCATAAGCAATTCCCTGAGCCTTACATTGCTCTTCAGTCAAACCAGCCCAAGCTACTTCTGGATCGGTATAAGCAACAGACGGAATTTGCTTAGCATCGAAGTAAGATTTTTCACCAGCAGCAACTTCAGCGGCGACGTGACCTTCATGCACAGCTTTATGCGCGAGCATGGGTTGACCAACAATATCGCCAATAGCAAAGATGTTATTCACATTCGTGCGCATTTGATTGTCGACCGGTATAAAGCCTCTCTCATCAACAATGACGCCTGCAGCAGATGCATCAATTTTCTTGCCGTTGGGCGTGCGTCCCACCGCTACTAACACTAAGTCATAAGTTTGGGGCTCTGCGGGAGCATTCTCGCCATCAAAACTGACCTGGATACCATCCGCTTTCACTTCAGCTTTTGACGCACGGGTCTTGAGCATGATCTTTTCAAAACGGCCAGCGTTAAATTTCTCCCAAACCTTTTCTAAATCACGATCGGCTCCGGCCATCAGACCATCCATCATCTCAGCAATATCTATACGGGAGCCTAAGGTGCTGTAGACAGTAGCCATCTCTAAGCCAATAATGCCGCCGCCAATCACTAACATGCGCTTTGGAATACTCTTAAGCAATAAGGCACCAGTACTATCCACAATGCGCGGATCTTCTGGCAAAAATGGGAGTTTTACTGGCTGACTTCCAGCTGCAATGATTGCCTTTTGAAAACGCACTACTTCTTTTTGCCCAGCTAGATCTTGACCATCGCCTTTAGTGAGCTCAACCTCAATATGATTCGCATCCAAGAAGCGTCCCAACCCACGCACCACAGTCACTTTGCGCGCTTTAGCCATACCAGCCAATCCGCCGGTTAACTTAGCAATGACAGAGTCTTTGTAGCCACGCAATTGATCAATCTCAATTTTGGGGGCGCCATAACTAATGCCATGCTTAGACATCGTTTTTACTTCATCCATCACTGCAGTCGTGTGGAGCAAAGCCTTTGATGGAATGCAGCCTACGTTCAAACAAACACCGCCTAAAGTTGCATAACGCTCAATCAAAATCGTGTTCATGCCTAAATCTGCGCTACGGAATGCAGCGCTATAACCACCAGGACCAGCGCCCAATACAAGCACTTCACATTCGTGATCCACTTTACCGCTGTACTGACCAGCGATAGGAGCAGTGATCACTGGAGCCGCTACTGGGACTGCTGCAGGCGATGGGCTGGCTGCGGATGAAGAAGCCTGAGGCGCAGATGCTGCTCCCACTTCAATCTCAGCAATCGCACTACCCTTGCTCACTTTATCGCCAGCTTTTACAGAAATACTGAGAATGGTTCCTGCAGCATCTGCTGGAACTTCCATGGTTGCTTTGTCAGATTCAAGAACAAGTAAAGGCTGTTCTTTTTCAATCACATCACCCACTTTAATGAGTACTTCAATTACTGGAACATCTGAGTAATCACCAATATCTGGCACGAGAATAATTTGCTTAGCCATATCTTTTCCTTAAAGTGCAGCGCGACGGAAGTCGGACATCAGCTGAGCAATATAAACATTGAAGCGCGTTGCTAAAGCACCATCAATCACGCGATGATCTGCACTTAAGGACAATGGGCAAATTAAACGAGGAACAAATTGCTTGCCATCCCACACTGGTTTCATAGCAGCTTTACTTACCCCCAAAATTGCTACTTCAGGTGCATTGACGATAGGTGAGAAATACGTACCGCCAATACCACCTAAAGAAGA
This sequence comes from Polynucleobacter sp. 39-46-10, assembly GCF_002282275.1. Lineage (NCBI taxonomy): Bacteria > Pseudomonadati > Pseudomonadota > Betaproteobacteria > Burkholderiales > Burkholderiaceae > Polynucleobacter > Polynucleobacter sp. 39-46-10. Next base: position 4,489 of record NZ_NCJB01000165.1, read on the forward strand.
GATCGTAAAACTAGCACCCTGCATCTGTTCTGGCTTGAGTTTTCCATCTCGAGCTAGTGCAGCCAATTCAGAGGTTTCACGCGCGAGCTCAAAGATGCCTTTTTTATCTGCATCGCGAATCACCGGCACCACTAGGCCATTTGGAGTGTCGGCAGCAAAGGCGATATTGAAGTATTTCTTCAATACCAAATCATCGCCGTCAATAGAACTATTAAATTCGGGGAATTTCTTAAGTGCTGCAACAGCAGCTTTCATTAAGAAAGCCAACATCGTGATTTTGAGCCCCTGCTTTTCATTCTCTTTATTTGTGAGAACTCTAAATGCCTCTAAATCGGTAATGTCCGCATCCTCGTGATAAGTCACAGCAGGAATCATGACCCAGTTACGACCCAGGTTCGCAGCAGTCAATTTCTTTATACGATTTAATGGTTGGCGCTCTGTCTCACCAAACTTAGAGAAATCGACCTTAGGCCAAGGAATTAAATTCAGGCCGCCCAAGCTTCCGCCAGATGCACTAGATGGACTTCCAGCTCCGCCGCTCATGGCAGCTTTTACAAAGGCCTGAAT
>NZ_NCJB01000166.1:0-5026 GCF_002282275.1 Polynucleobacter sp. 39-46-10
AGTTAACTATCAGATTGTTAAGGGGTTTTGCCCCTGGAAGTAGATTAATCATTATATCGGTGGGGCAAAAACCCGTGTAGGTAGACCTAAGCTTGCTATCATCTTCCCACTTTAGTAATAATTTTTACCCCCTTATTTGAACCCCCTTTTTCCCTGCAAAGTACGCCGTGCAACTGAAATCCATCAAACTTTCCGGCTTTAAGTCATTTGTCGATCCGACCCAATTTGAAATGCCAGGTCAATTGATCGGCGTTGTGGGTCCTAATGGTTGCGGAAAGTCCAACATTATTGATGCAGTACGTTGGGTTTTGGGGGAGTCCCGAGCCAGTGAGTTGCGTGGTGAATCCATGCAGGACGTTATTTTTAATGGCTCTGGTTTGCGTAAACCTTCTGGGCGTGCCAGTGTAGAACTCATTTTTGACAATTCAGATGGTCGCGCACAAGGGCAGTGGAGTGCATTTACTGAGCTGGGCGTGAAACGCGTCTTGACTCGTGATGGCAACTCGAGCTACTACGTCAACAATCAAGTTGTCCGTCGTAAAGATATTCAAGATATTTTCTTGGGAACGGGCATGGGCCCAAGAGGCTACGCGATTATTGGGCAGGGCACGATCAACCGCATCTTGGAAGCAAAGCCAGAAGAACTGCGTGTTTTCTTGGAAGAAGCTGCAGGCGTTTCAAAATACAAAGAGCGTCGCAAAGAAACCGCCTCTCGACTTGAAGACACCAAAGAAAATTTAGTACGCGTAGAAGACATCCTGCGTGAGCTCGATCAACAACTCACGCGTTTAGAAAAGCAGGCTACAGTAGCTGAGCGTCATGCTGAACTTTCTGCAGAGATGAAATCTCAGCAACAGTTACTCTGGTTTGTGCGTCAGACTGAGGCTGGTAAAGAGCAGGAGCGTCATGCCAATGGCATTCGTGACACTCAAGTCCATTTAGAAGAGCAGACGGCAAAAATGCGTCATGCTGAAACTGAGCTCGAGACCATGCGCACCGAACAGTACGCATTGCAAGATAAGGTTTCTCAAGCGCAAGGTGACTTGTATCAAACCAACGCTGATGTCAGCCAAGTAGAGTCACAGATTCGTTATGTGCAAGAAGCACGTCAGCGTCTACAACAGCAATCCCAAGATTTACTAGCTCAATTACAGCGCTGGACTGTGCAAGAAACAGATGCTGCACAAGCTCAACGCACTGCAGAGCAAGAGCTCAGTCTGGCTGCAGAAAAAGAGCAAACATTAATAGCGGAATTATCTGGCTTGCAAGAGCAGATGCCAGCTCGCGAAGAGTCCTATCAAGTCTACTCACGAGAACTCAATGATGCCCGCGAGAGCTTGGCAACCATCGATCAGCGCTTAGCAAGTCTAAGTGAACGCGTTAAAGCAATTACCACTCAAGTAGAAGAGCTCAAAGGGCGCGATAGTCGTCTTGAGGCTGAACTTGCTGGCATGCGTAGACCGGATGCTGAAGCATTACAGATGGCAATTGATCGCCACGCAATGGCTCAGCGAAAAGTTGATGAAGCAAGACAAAAAGCCGGTGAAGCACAGCAGCGCGTTCCAGCTGCTGATGAGGCTCGTAATACTGCACAACAGCAGATTCAATCAGCTAACCAAGAATTGGCTCAAACTGAAGCTAAATTAACTGCATTGACTGCATTGCAGGCCAGCGTTCAAGCGCAGGGCAAGATTGGTCCATGGCTTGAGAGTAAAGGCTTAAAAGAGAGCAAGCGTCTTTGGCAAGAACTCAAGGTGGAGAGTGGTTGGGAAGCTGCTTTGGAATCCGTATTGCGTGAGCGCTTAGCGGCGGTAACGGCGAAGAGTGTCCAAGAAACTCTAGCTTTAGCCAATGATGCTCCCCCAAGCCGTTTAGCTATTTTGCTAACAGAAGATATCTCTCCTGCGCACACTACTGTGCCGGCGGATTTCACGCCACTATTGACTCGAGTTCAGAGCGCAGGCGCACCGCGTGTTGCAGGCGTATTGCAAGAGTGGTTAGATAACATCTACATTGCTAATAGCTTGGAAGATGCACTACATCGTCGCGAGAAGTTGCCAGCAGGTGGCGCCTTCGTTACTCAACAAGGCCATTTGGTGAGCCGTGTTGGTGTGCAGCTATACGCAGCAGACTCTGAGCAGGCTGGTATGTTGGCTCGTGCTCAAGAGATGGAAGGTCTCGAAAAGCAATTGCGTGCACAAAAGTTAATTCAGAGTGAGTTGCAAGGTGAGCTGGATCAATGTGTTTCTAATTACCAGGCTGCCCATCAAACTGCTGAGCAAACTCGTATTGCTGCAGAACAAGCTGTACAAGAAGTGCATGGCTTTGAAGTGGAAAGAATGCAGTTAACTCAAGCTGAAGAAAAGTACAGCCAGCGCGCTGAGCAAATTCAGGGTGAGTTAAGTGAGTTGCGCCAGCAAATGGAGCAGCTAACTCAAACTCAAGAGCAATCAGCAGAAGAGCTCGCTCAGTCTGAAGAATCTAAACAAGGCTTACAAGAGAATCTGGCGATTGCTCAGGAGAAGCTTGAGTTAGCCACTCAAGAACGTGATCGTCTTCGTGAATCCTTACGCTCATCTGAGATGTCAGCTCAAGAGGCAGCTTTTGCAACCCGATCTTTACAGCAGCGTATTGCGGATTTACAGCGTGATCAAAGTACAGCGCGCGTCCAGATTATGGAGATTCAGGATAAGCAAGCTAGCTCTGAGCAAGAACTTGAAACTCTCAGCGATGATGAAGCGCAAGATAAATTGCAGGGCTTATTGTTGGCACGTAGTGCTCGTGAGGCTGCACTGGCAAATGCCCGTACTGAACAAGACGCTTTATTACATCAACTACGTGAAGCGGATGAAGTGCGCTTACAGATTGAGCGCAGTCTTCAGCCAATGCGCGACAAGGTGGTGGATTTACAGTTGCGTGAACAGGCTGCTCGCTTGAACTTTGAACAGTTTGCAACCTTACTTTCAGATGCCGAAGCAGACCTCACTGCATTGGAAGCTAGCTTTAGTCCCGACCTCAAGGTTGGAGCTTTGCAAACCGAAGTGAATCGTCTGAATACAGAAATTCAATCTCTAGGCCCAGTGAATATGGCTGCCTTAGATGAGCTTTCTAGCTCACGTGAGCGTAAGCAGTTCTTGGATGCGCAATCAGCAGACTTAAATGAAGCGATGCAGACATTGACTGATGCGATTGCGAAGATTGATGCAGAAACCCGTGATCTCTTGCAAGGCACTTTTGACCAAGTAAATACCCATTTTGGAAAACTCTTCCCTGAGCTATTTGGTGGCGGTCATGCAGAGTTGGTGATGACTGGTGAAGAAATCTTGGATGCAGGCGTACAGGTGATGGCTCAGCCTCCCGGCAAGAAAAATAGTTCAATCTATTTACTCTCCGGTGGTGAAAAGGCCTTAACCGCAATTGCCTTAGTCTTCTCATTGTTCCTTCTCAATCCAGCCCCATTCTGCTTGCTCGATGAGGTTGATGCCCCATTGGATGACGCGAACACCTTGCGTTATGCCCAGATGGTTGCCAAAATGTCTAGTAAGACTCAATTTGTATTCATCTCACATAACAAGATCACTATGGAAATCGCGCATCAGTTGATTGGTGTCACCATGCAAGAGCAGGGCGTATCGCGTATCGTGGCGGTGGATATTTCTTCTGCAGTTTCTATGGTGGAGGCAGCTTAAGTGAATCTAGAGCAACTCATGACAACGCTGGGCTTGTCTGACTTGCAGTTTGCTTTGGCTGTTATTGGCCTATTGATTCTGATTGCAGTAGCTATTCTGAATGTGAAGTACGCTCGTGCACTCCGTAAAGCAAGGGCTGAAGCAGAGGATTACCTTGCTGAGCGTGTTGCACGTGAACCTACTTTTGGATCTGGCTTTGCTGATCCAATTACCGGCGAGCAGCTTGAGCCAACTTTTAAAGAAGTAAGCTTGCCAGTGAAGGCTGACTCGGCCAGCTTTTCTATTGATCCAAGAATTGATTGCGTTATTACTCTTCGCTTCTCTCAGCCGATCACTGGATCAGAAATTCTGAAAGAAATGATTTCTTGGGATGATTTGTCTACACCATCTTCGGCTCGCTGGATGTGTGAAGGTTTAAACGTCGATCTGAATTCTTCTGAGGGGTGGGGCTTGCTTGAGTCGGACTCCTCCTATTCCGAGCTTCAGTTGGCTATTCAGTTAGCAAGTCGTCGTGGACCAATAGGTGTACTAGAGCTGTCTGATTTTTGCTCCAGAGCTCAAGCACTAGCGTTAACGCTAGGTGCCCAAATTGATATGCCAAGTGTTAGTACGATGCTAGAGAAGGCAAAAGATTTAGATGCTATGGCAGCAGAAAGTGATATTCAATTGAGTATCAATGTGCTATTCGATGAAGCATGCGCTTGGACTAAGCTGGATTCACTCATGAATCAACGTGGGTTCATCTTGTCACGTAGTGGCCGGACTTACGATTACTTTAGTAATCGTGCGCCTATTTTCAGTAGCACTGATCTGAATCCTGGGCAGCCAGTGCAGCAGCTGACTTTGCTCCTAGAATTACCTTTAATTTCGTTTGACGAAAAACCATTCGAGCGCATGCTTTCAGAAGGCCTTGAAATTGCACAAGCCGCTCATGGACGCTTGGTGGATGACAATGGAATCAACCTGTCTGATATCTCAATTCAAAGCATTCGTCAGCATCTTGATGGTTTATATGAAAACCTTGAGAGAAGCGGTGTTCCTGCGGGATCTTCTGCTGCTAGTAGACTTTTTAGCTAGGGAATTGTTTTGTCGTCTTCTAGTCCGACAAATTTAGCGGATCGCTACGCATTTTTACAGTCTGAGTTAGTACGCTTAGAGCATGCCTACTATGTTCTAGATAATCCAATAGTCCCTGATAGCGAATACGATCGTCTTTATCGAGAGTTGATCGATATTGAGGCTGCTCATCCTGAGTGGCTTACTTCTGATTCGCTCTCCCAAAGAGTTGGTGGCACTGCACTTAAAGAATTTGATTCGGTTACGCATACAGTGCCCAT
>NZ_NCJB01000167.1:0-4984 GCF_002282275.1 Polynucleobacter sp. 39-46-10
AGATTGCTGGAGATGGGTGGTCTTGTTGAATCCCAAATCTCCTCTGCCATGCGTGCATTTACGCAGATGGATATTGATACTTGTAATGTCGTCATCGCTAATGAAAAGATCGTAAATGATCTCGAAATTCAAATCGATATGGCCTGCACGGAATTGATTGCACGTCGCCAACCAACTGCTCGAGATTTACGTTTAGTGATGGCGGTATCAAAAGCGATTACTAATTTAGAGCGCGCTGGTGATGAGGCAGAGCGTGTAGCCAAAAGGACTAAGCGTTTGATTGAGTCTGGTGCGACTCACAATATTAATGTTGCTGAGATTCGTTTATCGGGTCAGATGGCTATTTCTTTACTGCGTCGCAGCTTAGATGCATTTGCCCGTCTTGATACGATTGCGGCAGCGGAAGTAGTTCAGGAAGATCGTCAGATCGATGAGGAGTTCAAAGGCTTTGTTCGTAAGTTGATTACTTACATGATGGAAGATCCACATACGATTTCTACTGGCTTAGATATGCTCACAATTGCTAAAGCCATTGAACGCATTGGTGATCATGCCAAGAATATTGCAGAGTTTGTGATTTATATTGCCAAGGGCTCGGATGTACGTCATATCCCCCATGAGGATTTGGTTCGCGAGGCGAATAAACCGTAACTATCCATACTAAAGCGGAATTTGCTATGACTCACCGGATATTGATTGTTGAAGATGAGCCTTCGATTGCTGAACTCATTGCAATTAATTTAAGCCATGCAGGATATGAGGTGCAAAAGGCGCTTCAAACTGACGTTGCTGCAAACATGATGCGCGATGAGCTCCCTAATCTATTGATTTTGGATTGGATGCTACCTGGTAAATCCGGCGTTCAATTTGCCCGAGAGCTTAGGGCAAATGAGCGCACTAGATCTTTGCCGATACTCATGCTGACCGCCAAGAGCGAAGAGAACGATAAGGTCTTGGGCCTTGATTCCGGAGCCGATGATTACGTGACCAAGCCTTTTTCTCCTAAAGAGTTAGTCGCCCGTGTAAAAGCATTGTTGCGCCGACAGATTCCGCTAGAGGGGGACGGTCCCTTAGCTGTTGGTCCATTAAAGCTCGATCCAGTTTCCCATCGTGTGAGTGCTACGTGGCCAAACTGTGAACCACAGACATTATCTTTAGGACCTACAGAGTTCCGATTGTTGCAATTTATGATGGCCAACTCAGAAAGAGTCCATTCTCGTGAAAATTTGCTTGATAAAGTCTGGGGTAATGAGGTTTATATAGAGGAGCGTACTGTTGATGTTCATATCAAGCGGCTCAGAGCAGCCTTATCCCCAGCAGACTGCGATCGCTTTGTAGAGACAGTTCGGGGTAGTGGATATCGAATCACAAAAACACCCACCCAGACCTGATATTTATTGGGTGGACTTGAGTTTTTCTAGTCTTCTGCAGCAGATGCTCTAAGATTGCGGAATGTTCTCCGTTTTCTTCCGATTTTTTCTTCTTCTTTGCACAGCTTTTTTTGCTGCTTTGATTGCCCAAAATAATGTTGGCCCTATTACAGGCATTTCAGTAGGCATTGCTTTTCTCTCGATTCTGCTGATTTACTCCTACATTAATTTAGCGCGCCTACGAAAATACACTGTAGAGGATAGGCTAGAGTCAATGCCACTGCCTAGTGGTTATTGGGAAGAGGTTTTCTTTTACCTGCAACGATTAGTGCGTAATCTTAAGTTGCAAATGCTATCTGTTGAGAAACAACACAATCGCTTTATTGAAGCGTTTCAGGCTTCGCCAAACGGCATCATGATGCTGGATGATCAAGATCAAATTGAATGGTGTAATGCGATCTCAGAGCGTTTCTTTGGCCTTCAATTCAAACGTGATGTGATGCAGCGTATTAATTTCCTGATCCGTCGCCCGGAGTTTATTCGCTATCTTCATGATCGTCATTTTGAGGAGCCATTACTTTTAGAGCGTATGGGTCCTAAATCAAATCTTAGTTTGATGTTGCAAGCTTTTCCTTTTGGTGAGAAGCGTCACTTACTCTTGGTGCAAGACGTTACCGATCTACAAAAAGCGGATGCCATGCGGCGGGACTTTGTGGCAAACGTTTCCCATGAGATGAGAACTCCCATTACCGTATTAATGGGGTTTCTGGAAACGATCCAATCTTTAGATTTAGATAAAGCCCAACAGGATCAATATTTTGAGATGATGATGTCTCAAGCCCAGCGTATGAAAAGCCTTGTAGAGGACTTGCTAACTTTAGCTAATTTAGAAGCGAATTCATTGCCGGCACCAACCCAGCCCATACAAATGCAGACTGTCATGGCGCTTCTGAAAAATGATGCTGAGGCACTCTCTAAGGGTCACCACGCTTTTTACTTCGATGTTGAGAGCTCTAAAAATATTCTGGGAGAAGAGCGGGAAATTCTCTCGGCATTTAGTAATTTAGTCTCTAATGCCATTCGATACACGCCTGATGTTGGCTCTATTAGCGCATCTTGGCGCGTAAATGCTGCAGGAGAGGGCGAATTCTCAGTTGTGGATACTGGCCCAGGAATCGCTTCTGAGCATCTTTCTAGGCTAACTGAGCGCTTCTATAGGGTAGATCGCAGTCGCTCACGCGATACCGGTGGAACTGGCCTAGGTCTAGCTATCGTGAAGCATATTGCGAGCCGACATCAAGCGCAATTAATCATTGAGAGTACACCTGGAAAGGGAAGTACATTTACGATGCGCTTCCCTAAGGAGAGGTTGACAGATTAGATAAAAGTTTTAATCCTTTTTATCCTTCTTGTCTTTCTTATCCTTCTTGTCTTTCTTATCCTTCTTGCGTTTAGATTCCTTAGGTAATTTATCTAACTTACCATTGGCGTAAAGGCACCAGACCTTAATTTCCTCTAGAAGTTCAGTGAGGTCCTCATAAGATAGGTTTTTAAAGTCCTGCAAGCCAATGGCTCCAGACTCTTGAAGCTGTTTAACAGCGTCTTCGTACTTATATTCACTCATAAATTTCCACGTAAAGTTGTAAGAACGGGGTAATGCTAGCAAAGTAATATGACAAAACCCCTTTTTCTGATATTTCTGGGGTTTTATTGAGTTCTGCTCCTTAAGTTCAATGAAAAATTACACAATTTTGCGAATTTTTAGCGAGAGATAGACGCCAGCACCAGCCATTGCCATGAGGACCATCACGATATAGAAAGACTCCTTAAGCCCAGGAAGGTCCTCCATATTCATTCCCATGATTCCTGTGATCAGGGTCATGGGCAAAAAAATGACCGTCATGACTGAGAGTACTTGTAAGTTACGGGCATTGAATTCGGCAACGTGGGCAGCTTGTTCATCCTGCAGAATTTTGGCCCTGTCATATAAATTTGAAATTTCTTGGACTAAATGGGAAAGTAGATCAAGGTCATCGCTCAGCCTGAGCTTGTCCTCATCTGAAAACCAGTAGGGAACTTTCTTTTGTAGGCGATTTAAAGCAATGAGTTCTGGTGAAAATTGCCTTCTTAAGCGACTGCAATCGATGCGCGTTCTTCCCAGGTATTCATGTTCGGGAAGCTCTTTTGCTTTTAATAGCAGCTCCTCTTGATCATCCATGGTGTCGGAGAGTTGGATTAATAAGGTTCGCAGATATTCAGCGCGCAGATCAATCAGTTCGTGGAACAATTCGATAGCCGAGCAAGGGTTGAGGGCTCCACTTCTCAAGTCAGAGCGCAGTCGATCCGTTGTTCTTAAGGGGTTGTTGCGCAGAGAAATCATTAATCGTGGAGTGAGAATGGCCCATAGAGTCCCCAGGCTATGATCACTATCCTCGTTGCCAAACTCTTGCTGGAAGTCATTCATCACCATTAATAAGCAATCGTCCAGCTTTTCAATGCGCTCAAGACGACTACGAGTTACTCCTTCATCAATCATTTCGACAACGCGATCCGGAATTAAGGACGTATTTTTAAGCCAGCGCTGAACTTGAGAGTTGGATAAATTGAGGTGTAACCAAATAGATAAATCTGGATTGCTTAGAGCATCTGCGATATCAAATAGGGGAATTTCAAAATTTTTCCCCGAGGGTGACATGGCCCAAGCAAAGACGACGCCGTTAATCGGGAAGGGTAGTGCCACATTGGCTATTGCTGTCATATTGATGTCTTGTGAAAGGGTTAGATTCAGTTCTGTAATAAAAAATAAGGAGTTCAGCAATGAAGCAATTTTTCTTTAAAGCATTGCTTATGTGGCATGAAGTGCGTGCTGCTTATCGTGGTCGGTATGATGGACATCGCCTAGGTAGTTAAAACCGCCAGGTGAAGCCAATTTCAGAGCGGGACGCATTCATGCCAGTGTTGCCCAGCACCAAACCCATATTGGCGGCACTGCGCATATAAGAAAGACCGATATCTAAGCTTTCATTCATCGAAAATATCGCCGCTAAAAGAGCGTAATTTGTCAGGTACTGCTCTGTGCTGGGTGGATTAGTTGTAATACCCATATCGAGTGCTAGTCGGAGTCTTTCCATAACGCGCCAAACGGGTGCAGCTGATAAGAACAGAACATTGGTTCGGTTTTCTGGAGGGCCTGCACCAATCGCATAGTTTGTGTTGTAAAGGGATTTGGTGTACATCGCATTGATATGCACTTCCACTGAATCCCAGTAGCGTGAGCCAATGAGGTTCAGTCCGTAATTAGGCAGTGCTAAATCCAGGCCAGCAACTTGTTGTTGTGGTGAACCTGGGAGGGTAATGCTGGGTTTAATTGCTAATGCCCATTTTCCACCCTCATCTTCAGCAAAGCGCCACTTTAGAGCTAGCACCTTATTGGAGATCGGCGAGTAGTTTCCTCGCGGCGCAGCATAGTAGGTAGCGCCAAATGACATCTCAATATTCTCAGTAATACCTCTTGTATAGGTGAATGGAAAGGCTTTTGCACCTGAGCCACCAAAGTACTCCTCACCAGGTGTAATGATATCGACTGTGCCAGCACTTCCACCTCCATGACTTGC
>NZ_NCJB01000168.1:0-4971 GCF_002282275.1 Polynucleobacter sp. 39-46-10
CTTTGTCTGAATCGAACGCAACGCATCCAGAAGCTTTAAATACTTAAGAAAAACTTTACTGTGTGAGTCGAGCTTCTGTTGAGTGCTTCGGAAGGTGAAGGAGCTACTGTAGTTCAAAGCACGCGAAATAAGTGACCTAGTAGCGCGATTAATTTGCAACTCAAGGCCCATCCCATTGACCGCCCCATTTGAGACGTCGAAAACAATTGCAACTTGACCTGGCTTCAGAGAAAGCCGGACTTTTCGCTCAGCCTCCAAGTTTTCAGCATTCGAGTGAACTGATATTGCCCCTGCGACGAACTTTGGGGCGCGAACACTCGGGCAGGACCGAATGCTCGAAAACCGTTCCGAATAGTGCTTATATGTTTTAAGACCAAACCGATCTGCAACATTCTGCCGGGCAACGCCATCGCATGTTCCTGCGGCGTCACACTCCATTTGGAATTCGGCGTTGCGGATTAGGAATTCCCAAGCCCACCGCCGAGGCTTCCAGCTTTCCCAATTTTTGTACCGGGCCTCATCAATCACCATCGAACTCCTCCCTGATTACCAAGCGATTTCTGTGTCAAGGACGTGTCAAGCATTCAGATAAACGTAAACACTTGCTCTTGAGATTCCTAGGGTCTCTGCGATTTCTACCTTGGAAATGCCGTCAGCAACCATTTGCTGCAGTTTCTCGACCGCTGCTTTGTCTAAGGCCGGCTTTCTCCCCTTGTATAGCTTCTTGCTTTTCGCGATCGCTATGCCTTCGCGCTGCCGCTCCTTGATAAGTGCGCGCTCAAATTGACTGACTGCACCCAGCAATTGCAGCATAAGTGTGGAATACGCCGTTTTGTGGGCATCTGCTCCGGTTGCAGGGGGCTCAAAAGTCAAGTTTTCCTTGGTGAAGGTAACGCTGATCCCCTTTCCAGTCATCAACTCCACCACTTCTTGCAAGTCGCGCAGTGAGCGCGAAAGCCTATCCATGCTATGCACATAGATATGGTCGCCTTCGCGCACAAACTCGAACATTGCTTGAAGTTGGGGCCGATTGGTGTCTTTGCCGCTGGCCTTATCGGTAAAGGTTTTATCCAGGACAAAGCTCTCAAGTTGGCGTGCATCGTTCTGATCCGCACTGCTGACGCGAACATAACCAATACGTTTGCCGCTGGTGGCGGTTTTCGCTGTACTCATTTAAAGCTCCATATTCAAATAGTTGATGTCTATTTGAATTCTAAGAGTCATTATGGAATATGTCAATAAATCGCCAATTGGACTCTATATAGACACTATTCGAGTATGCGGAAACAGTCTATTTAGCGTGTACTCCAGATGGAGTTCCATCTCCCACATGGCTTTGGCAGTCGGAAGTCGGGAAAGCCGCTCTAAAGCCGTTAAAACACCGCTGGCAGTGCCAAAAACAGCCACTGCTAGTGTCTCTAGCGCCGTCAACTCGGCGCGCCGTGCGCGGTTCTTGCGCATGAAACCGTGAATTGCTCGGAAGCGGGATTCCAACCGCTTCCGACTAGCGTTGGTAGCTCGTTAAGCGGAATGTCGTTCAAGCTATGACAACTGCCGGACACCGCGACAAGTCGGGAATTTTGAGCAACCCCAAAATTCACCACCAGCATTTCTACCATTGCGCGCCGTGCGCTTGACCATTTCCGCACTGCATTGCGGACACGCGGGTTCAATCGCCGCTATTTGTTGTGCTATCTGCGGTCTGCTAGTTGGCTTCTGATTGGTAGCTGTCAGTGACTGCCTTGTCTGCTTGATCATGGCAAAAAGCTTTGGGCCGTCCACCAACTGAACATTACGGCCATCAGCAAATGCCTTGGCATCGTCGGTAAAGCGTCCGGAAGTGACCACAAAACCGCCGGTAGCACCTTTGGCAGCCATCACGCCATACAGTTCTCGCACAACGCCCACGCCGACCTTGAATGCTTTCCATTGCTTGCACTGAACAAGAAATTTCTCGTTGCCTTTGGTCATGACCAAATCAATGCCGCCGTCAGGCCCACCACCATTTTCCGTTACGCGGTAGCCCTGCAATCTGAACGCTTCTCCCACCAGCAACTCAAATTCACGCCAGGACATGCCATCAAGCGCATTGGAACTTTGGGCTTGCGCCAAGTCTGTGACCAACGCAGTACGCTGCTTACGTCGAAAAAATGACATTGCAGCGCCCGCCAAACCGATAAGCGGAATCAGATATTGCCCAATTGAAGCAAAGCCTGTGAATACCGTCTGAGTGATCAGGCTACCGACTTGTCCTGGTTGAACAGCCGCTACCTGAACTGGAACGGCCATGCGGTGGAGAACCACATAGCCAATAGCTGCAATAGCAACACCTGCCCACCATGGCAGTAAGGACACCAAATCGAGCATGTCCTCCAAAGGACTCTTTTTACGTTTTCTAGCCATCAAACTCTCTCTGCATATTTTATTTTCTAGTCTTCGTGGACCCAAAGCTCTTCCAGATTGACGTCATCACTGCTCGGGCGATGCTCTTTGAGGAGAGGATCTATCTTCAGGATCATAGGTAGGTCAAATGCTGTTCCAGTGACGACACAGCAGCCCTTGGCGAGGGTGGGTATCAGAGCCTTAGAGGACGAGTCAAGGGTACTGATGGTGTTGTCCAGTAGCATGAGGTCGCGCTCGTTGACTAAGCGATGGATGAAGAAGTTGTGGATTTGTGAAACGATAGTTGGCGAGATATCCGCAGGACGCTGACTTGAGAGGGTAAGGTAGACCCCATACTTTCTTCCCTCCTTGATGATTTCCTCAAACAGTTCCAGCCTGTAGTCTTTCCAAATTTCATGCTCGCGCTTGGACTGCTCAGACAGGATGTTGTGAGCTTCGTCAATGATGAGATGAAGTGTACGAGTGGGTGGGCTCTTCAGGTTTTCTGAGTCTTTGTGGTTGATGTAGAAGTTCTTTGCGATGAGAAGAGGTAGAATTTTTTTGATTTCGTTCTTGCACTTCTTGAGGGAGATGACATGCAAGAGGTTCGGGGGCGGTGGAACATCCACAATCTCAAGCACGTTGCGAAGACCGGATATGGATGATTTAGCTCTTGAAAGCACCGGCTGAATATGTTCGTACTGGGCGTAGCCTAGAACGACATCTGAACAGAGTTGGAGGTAGCACCTCAGGATGAGTTCTGTGAACTGATCCATGCCGTTCAGATCAATTTTTCCAAGCAGGGGCTTTAGATACGCTTCAAACCCAGTGCCATCTGAGTTGTAGTAATTGTCGCCAGCATCCCTAAAGTATTTGCTCTTCGCGTTGTATGTGATGCCCCTCAAGTGATCCTGCAACGGTTCACACTCCAGAATTCTCGCGATCTCTCGGCCCAGCTCCAAGGCATCGGGTTTTGGTTCGCTAGCACTGAAAGCTTTTTCAAATGTTTTTTCAATGTATCGTTCAAGCGGGACATCTTTGAATCGCTCTTTGCCACTGAGAACCCGTCTCAGAAACGGCTGCTGGGTGTTGGTTGTGGCCTGAAACAGAAGGCTGAGTGTTTCGGCGTCCCAGAAGTGCGTCGCTTCAATTTTGAATTTGTCACCTGAATTTTTGTGATCCAGGATGGTTATCTTCTTGTCCTTGGCCGGAAGAATCTGACCTTCAGTGTATTCGCCGTTGAAGTCAATAATGACGAACTGGCTCTTGAACTTAAGTGCCTCCAACTTCTCGTTGAACAACGTTGTGTAGAGCTTTGCCAAGGTGTTGGACTTGCCGCTTCCGGTATTACCAAAGATTCCGAGGTGGCCGTTGAAAATCCGTGTCCATGGCAAGTTGATGGGTACGTTCTCTTTTAGCATAGAGCCGATGGAGAATTTGATCTTTCCTTCGGTGCCATAGATCTTGCCAATCATGGGCTCACTGAGAAGTGATGCCTTGTCCCTGATCATGGGCATGAACTTCACGCCTTCAAAGAACTTGTCATCCACGATATATCCGATGGGACGCACGTCAACCTTGCGGACATAGAGTGTCTTCTCAACATCGGCATCAAGTTTGCGCTCGTCAAGATATTCGCCTTCAACAAGGCAGACAATATCAATGAATCCGCGCTGGATCGAGATGTGCTCACGGAGTGATACACCTCTGTACTTCACTCCATCGTAAAAAATGGTTTCCTGGCTGGAATCTTCAAATATGCGAAGTGATATGCGTATCCCAGAAACCGCAATGACTTCGCCTACGACTATGGTCATAGCTTGTCGCCGATATCGGAAGGTACGTACTTCTCAGGCTTAAGGGAGAAGATGTATTTGTTGAAGTTTGTGAAATCTAGCTTTTCGTCGTCAGGGGGCCCAATGACGGTGACATTTTTCCAAAGCTTGAATTCTTCGCTCATTGCCGCCGCGCCTTTTTGGCTGTAGCAACAAATGAATGTCTGAAGCTGTGGATTGGAAAGTGATCGCTGGACAAGCTTCAGGATGTGCTCGTCGGCAAACGAGAATCCGAAGGTAATGAGGATGGAGTTCGGTTTCTCAAGCTCATAGCTCAAGAGCCTGAGCATCTGGTAATAGTGCTCTTCAAATACCGTTTCGTGAAACTTCCACTTTGTGGGGTTCACGATGGGGAGCTTGTTGTACTCTGTCCAGAACCTGTCAATTTGTTGGCGGGTGAACGCTACATCAGGTATGTTGGTAGTCGTTCCGTCTTTATTGCCAAGATAGGTTGAGAATTTCTTTATCTTACTAATGGCGCTAGGATTGAGCAGGTTCTTGGAGTCATTTGTGTAATTGACTTCAATCTTCTCGCCACTTTTTGACCAATAGACAGAACCATGAAGGTGGATGATGTTGAGTTGGGGAATGCCATAGTTGATGCGCTCAAAGACTCCAGTCTGGCATTGGAAGGTGTTGAAGTTCTTGGCGTGCAAGTGCTTTCTGTGAAAGCCTGAAGTGCCATCATTGACTACGAAGTCATGTGATCCCTTCATGAGAATGTTGTCAGCACCGTGTGCCAAGCACCCGTCAT
>NZ_NCJB01000169.1:0-505 GCF_002282275.1 Polynucleobacter sp. 39-46-10
GTCCTTGCGGGCTGTGGCTATGCCTCCTGAATCGAGTAGTATTCATCATCGCTTGGCCACAGGCTTCTTTCTCGTCGTGGGTCTGCTGAAGCAGTGCATGCAGATTGACTTGCACGACGTCGATGCTGCTGTGGGCATTGTGGGCGACTGGACATGCGCAACAAACACCAAACGCCGGACTTGAAACACACGCGGCCAGGTTGCAGGTACAGATACAGGGACAGGTACAGTGACATGCCACAGGTTCATTCACACCCATCGACGCCCTTGCCTCTCGGGTCTGGCCAATAATGCCGCTCCTAGTTCTCCAGCGCCTTCATCAAAACCAGGCTTCGCGACCAAGCGGTGCCATCCCTGAGAGTTGGCGTCCAGGGAGTCCAGGGACTGTAGTGGCCGGTCCACAGTCCACATCACCGCAGCCACAGGCCCACGACCGTCCGTCCGTCCATCGGAGTCGAACAAATGTGGCGCCGCCGGAGCTGGACCCATCATCCATGTCCTCAAA
>NZ_NCJB01000169.1:524-5490 GCF_002282275.1 Polynucleobacter sp. 39-46-10
ACCTTCCATTACGCTGGGCCTTTGGCAGCTCGTCTGCCCCTGAACATCACTTGCGTTACCCATCACTTGTTCCCACCTGCCGCACTGGTTCGCATTCGCGGGGCTCTTTGCCCTCGATCGTCCGCCTATCCATGCCCGCTGGGATTTGGCACCTGCGGGCCCTCGCTACCACCTGGCGAAAATAACCTTGTTTCCGTACTGTGTTTGCTTGCAGCGAGCATCACTCGGCCGGGAAGCTCGTACGGGTATGTCGCAGATGAGCATTGTGGTCGTGGCTGACACGAGGCGCAGAGAGCCTCCCGTCTAGTGGCTTGATCCAGTCACTCTCCGCCAAAGATCATTTTTTGATCCCCCATGCGTCGCCTCGCCCTTGCTCCGCTCCGTACATCTACGAGTGCTCCAGTTTTTATTCGGGCCTCAGGCTTTTTCTTCAAATGCAAAAATTTCCGCAAATGTGCCATGAGACGGTTTTTCATCGTGCCATCTGTGCCTGCAATTGGTAGGCTGTTATAAAAAGTATCTGCTACCGATAAGTTGCGGGCTGCAACCAATAGTTGAGTCAAATGCTCGGCTGATACTGCCTCATTACGAGATAGGCCGGAGCCATTTTCAATTACGAGTTCCGGAAACTGAAGATCCAATCCCTTTAGCCAGCTCTGAATCACCAGCTCACCATTTTCAGTAGTCGCTGGTTTACCCATCTTTTCTAATGCTAAGGTCAACATCAATTGCCTTGCCATTACATTGTTGGAAAACTTATTGATATCTTGCACATCATCAGCCAAAGGGATGCCTTCAAACTGCAGCAGCAGTCGCGCCGCTAGGGGAACGGTACCAGACTTTCCGGTGGGTGCTTGAGCCCAAGTACCGCCAGAGAGCTCCCAGGCTGCAGCAAAGCCTTGGGCAAGGAAGGTATTGGCATCTAAAGCAACGACGTTGTAGTTCACCCCTTTGCAGGCATTAGGAAAGCTGCCAGAAAACTGAGCAGTCAGTAATTGGTTGGTAGTAGCCCCATCACCCTCGGGATCCAGGTTAAAACGAAGATTGCTTTTCCAGTCATCACAAGACCGATTGACCAACTGCATTTGGTTAACCACTTTGAGTTTGGATAGTGGTGGCGTGTAGCTGATATCGATAAAGTCAGCAGTGCGTGACTTACCTAGTTGAAATGAGAGGGTTCTAAAAGCGTACAGCAGGGGATCTGGTGGGACGTTATAGGCGCGCAAAGATTCGCCATCGATCGTGTTGTGTTCCATCACGCTAGGCGCATAGGCGCTTCTATCAAAGAATAAGTTGCCATCAATTTTCTGGATGCCCAAATTCTGTATAGCGTTCATCATTTTGGCGAATTCTTCGGGGATTAGCTTTGGATCGCCGGTGCCTTGCAAATAGAGATTGCCTTTGAGAGTACCTTGACGAATAAGTCCATCGGTATAAATGTTTGTACGCCAACGATATTGAGGCCCTAGGACATCTAATCCTGCGAGGGTGGTGATGAGCTTCATGGTGGATGCAGGGTTCATTGCCTGCTGCGAACGCCAGTCTACCTCTGTTTTTGCTGTCACTTTTCCTGGTCGAGCCTGATCAATTTCCATTACTGAAATACTGATTGCATCTTTGGGAATCTGATTTTTCTCAAGGCTAGCTGCTACAGCCTTAGGTATGAACTTCAGAGCGGCGTCCATCGATGCCAAGACCGCAGAGTACGCCTGAGGGGCCAGGAGTAGGATGGCTAGCCCAAGCAACACGACGTGAGCTTGGGCTAGGACTGAGCTTGAAGAATTCTGAGTACGCATTCCCTATAGGATAAACCTTGATGCCCAGCCTACGACAACAGCCACAAATTAATGCCGATATCTTTTCTTATAAGTCTCAATAGTTTGATTTTGTTCTTCGAGTAGGGTGACGAATTGATCTATGCGATCTGAAAGTGGCCCCTCAATTTCAAGCGATTCACAGGCATGGATAAATTCGTTGGCTTGCAACAGTTGTGCTCCACCTTTGACTTTATGGATCAGACTTCGTAACTGCGCCTCATTGATAGGGGCTTGACCACTATTTAACCGAAGCTGACTCAGAACCTCTAGATGTACCTTTTCAATTTCTTCCAGGATTACGACGATTTGGCGGGGATCGTCTTTAATGAGATTGGAGAAAGCGTCAAATGAGTAGACCTCATTACTACAGACGGGGTCTTGGCTGGACTCAAAATAGCGCATGAGTTCATTCTCAAGAGCACCAAGACTTAGCGGCTTGATGAGCACGCCATTCATACCGGAGGATAAAAATTGGTGGCGGGAGTCTAAAGCGTAAATATCGGCTGTGACAGCAATAATGACTAATTCACGATTACCCAGGGATCGGATTTGTTTAGCCAATTCAGAACCTTGCATTCCGGGCATAGACTGATCTGTGAGCATGAGATCAAAATGGTGATCTTTCAGCAGCATGAGTGCAACGGCAGCATTCTCACAAACATGGGTGTGTATTCCTAACGCCTCTAATTGCAAAGACAAAATTTGTCGGCTGGCTGGGTGATCTTCCACTACTAAGGCATGAATGGAGCAGTTTTTCCTTCCCGCCCTTTTCGAGATCAAGTTTTTGGATGGCGATTCTAATGAGTCGAAGCTAGTAGGCTGGGGAGCAGCAATACTCGTTCTAGGAAAGGCCACCGAAAAGTGAACATTACTTCCAAAGCCTGGAGCGCTTTCAAAGTAGAGATGACTGTTCATGGAGTTCACTAGATGATTGGTGATCGTCAGTCCAAGCCCTGTACCCCTAGCTTGTTCAGAATGGCAAGATTCCTGCGTAGTCGGTAATTGCTCAAAAGCTTGCAGAGCCAATTTAATTTGCTCGCTGCCCATGCCCACCCCAGTATCGATTACTCTGAACTCAAGTAATTGGCCAGCATGATCATCTGCCAGTACGGTGGTGGAAAAGTACACCTCACCTTCCTTGGTGAACTTAATTGCGTTGCTCAGTAAGTTTTGCAGAACTTGTCGTAGACGCAATGAATCAATCATCAGAACTTCAGCGATTCTGGGGTCAATCGAGGTATGTAGAAGAAGATTTTGTTTCTGGGCTACCGTGGAGAACGCCGCATGAATATCCATGATCAATTGATGTGGATTGCACGGTTCTAGATTGAGGGTGAGTTTGCCAGCTTCAATCTTAGAAATATCCAGTACTTGATTGAGCATCCCTAAAAGCGATTCAGCTGAAGCTTGAGCGCTCTTTAATAGCGGTTTATCTTTTTTAGGAAATTGCGCGCTACTGAGTAGCAGCTCTTGAACTCCCAAGATGGCATTCATGGGAGTGCGAATTTCGTGACTCATGGTTGCGAGAAAAGCGGATTTGGCTGCATTGGCCTTTTCGGCTAATTCTTTGGAGTTCAGTAACTCAAGAGCAGTTTTTTTCTGATGAAAATACTTTCTTTGGAGCTGGTAGAGCATCACCCCACCAATAATGAATACCAATATTGCGCTTAGCCAGGGTAGTAGGCTTGATTTTGGCTTGGCCTCATCACCTAAGGCAAAGAGCTGGCGTGAGGCAATGGGATCCAAGTCATTTAAAAAGTGACTCAATACATCATGCAGGGGAGCATCTTGATCTGAGATTAACCAGCGATAGGCAAATGGATCTCGACTGTAAAGCCCATCTATTTTTAGATCTGAACTTGGGGTTTCTTGTATCAATCGACGCGCTAAGCGGATTGGCATCACCAATGCCTCGATATCGCTTTTGATCAGGGATTGCATCAAGTCATTAGGTGACTGAGCCTCTTTATCTTTGGCATAGTCATCAAAGATGGAGGGCGTATTCTCAAGACCCCTATCAAAGTAGGCAATTTTTAGGATTGGCGAATCCAGCTTGCTTGAGCTCTTAGTGACAATGGCATCATGCCCCCAAAAGATAGCTTCAGACAGGGAGCCAAATTGCAGGACATGGTCATTAATGCTAGGCGGATCAATAATGAAATCCACATCGCCCTTGCTGAGTTGTTTTAAACCTTCTTGATCAGATTTTCTCCATACCGCTACATATTGCTGTCGGGTGCATTCTTCAATTTTTGATATGAGAGCTTTAAATGGTGCCGTACCTTCTTGCTGATTAGTTTGGTTAAGGTAGGGGGCATATTTTTCGTGAATACTAAATCGCACAACTGGGTGGGCATCGATCCATGATTGCTCTGAAGCGCTAAAGGGGCCGGCGTAAGTTACGCCACCATAGATGCAGCAGAGTGCCAATACTTTATTCAATATGAATCGATGCATGCTAGCTTTAGCTTTCGATGATGTTGTTCATACGGCAGAACAAGATCAAATCGGCAATATTGTTAATGCCTAGTTTGTCAAAGACTCTAGTCTTATAAGTCGCCACAGTCTTATTGCTGATGTGTAGTAAGTCTGATATCTGCTGATTGGTGTTGCCTTTGCCGAGATACTTCATGACTTGCAGTTCGCGATCGGATATCAGCGCCAATTTGTCGTTGTCACTTAAAGAGGTGTTGCCGTTCTTCCCATGCGTGAAAAACGTATATCCCTGCGAGATAGCAACACATGCAGCCAGAATGACATCGGCACCAGCGGTCTTATTGACAAAACCATGAGCACCTAAGGATCGCACTCTACCCCCATAGACAGCTTCATCTAAGCTGGATAAAACGAGAATGCGAACGTCAGGGTGCATCAAGCCAATCCGGCGAATGACATCAAAGCCATCGGTCTTGGGCATATCTAAATCTAAAATCACCATATTGGGATTGACTTCTTTGATCGAGCGAAGACACTCTTCCCCATGCTGCGCTTGTCCTGCTATCTCAAAAAGCAACTGATCTTGCAACATACTTTTTAATGCCATCAGCATTGCTGGATGGTCATCTACCAACATCACGCGTTTTCTCATTACTTGTCTCCGTTTAGGTTTTTATGAGGGTGCAGCGAAAAAATGGCCTTAGCGATACGGC
>NZ_NCJB01000170.1:0-4947 GCF_002282275.1 Polynucleobacter sp. 39-46-10
CAAGCCTGAAGACATCTCGGTAATGAACCCTTATGGCCAAGTTCCGATCTTGGTTGAGCGTGACTTAATTTTGTATGAATCCAACATCATCAATGAATACATTGATGAGCGTTTTCCTCATCCACAATTAATGCCGCCTGATCCTGTAGCACGCGCACGCGCACGCCTCTTCCTCTTCAATTTTGAGAAAGAGTTATTTGTGCACGTAGCTGCCCTAGAGAATGAAAAAGGTAAGGCTGCAGAAAAAGTTCATGAAAAAGCACGTTTAGCAATTCGTGATCGCCTGACTCAGTTAGCTCCCATTTTTGTGAAGAATAAGTACATGTTGGGTGAAGAGTTCTCCATGCTTGATGTGGCTATTGCGCCTTTACTGTGGCGCTTAGAGCACTATGGCATTGATCTTTCGCGTAATGCTGCAGCCTTACTGAAATATGCTGAGCGTATTTTTAGTAGACCTGCTTACATTGAGGCATTAACTCCTTCAGAAAAGGTAATGCGCCGCTAAGCGGTGCATTTTCAGGCAGCTTCATGAGTATGTCTGAGATACCTAGTAATAAACCTTACCTAATCCGTGCGCTACATCAGTGGTGTACGGATTTTGGTTTTACGCCGTTTATTGCGGCATTCGTGGATGAAAATGTAGAAGTTCCCATGGAATTTGTGAAGAACAATGAAATTGTTCTAAATTTATCCCTAGAGGCTTGCCATCAATTGAACATGGATAACGACTGGATTAGTTTTCAGGCTAGGTTTGGCGGTATACCTAGAAAAATCATGGTTCCCGTAAGCCATGTCTTAGCAATCTATGCGCGGGAAAATGGCCAGGGAATGTCCTTCCCATTTGATCCAAAGCATCAGCAGTCGAATAAACAATCAAAAGAAGATATCCCCGGTGAAGTCCAAAAGCCAAAAGTCGGGAGACCTTCCTTGACGGTTGTGAAATAGGTTAAAATATCATCCGTTGCCCCTTTAGCTCATCTGGTAGAGCAACTGATTTGTAATCAGTAGGTGGTCTGTTCGAGTCGGACAAGGGGCACCAAAATATACCAAGGATTTACAGAAATTTGCTGTAAATCCTTTTTTCCTTATAAAACCCGTTTTTACATTTAATATCTCCAAATGAATCCTCAGGTCGGATACTTGATGAATCTCGCAATTGAATATATCCAGAGAGAGGATTTGGATGGCGCTCATCGATTACTTAATCAAGCCATGAAAATGAGCCCAAGGAATTCTGAGTTATTACGTTTATTAGGTGTACTAAGTGCCTTTAAAAATAATCGACAAGAAGCGCTAACAAAATTTGATCTTGCAATTAAGTTGGACAAAAAAAACTGGCTTGCACACACTAACCGTGGAAATATATTAAAAGATCTTCAGCGGTATGATGAAGCTATGAAGAGTTATGATCTAGCTATAGCACTTCAGTCGAACTATGCCGAAGTTCATAACAATAAGGGTAATTTATTACAAGATCTTAGAGAATATACAGCTGCTGTTGCATGTTATCAAAAAGCAATCGATTTGCAGCCAGACTATGCTGATGCATATGAAAATATGGGCAATGCGCTTCTCAATTTAAAACGACCACGTGATGCTCTTAGCTCATACAAAAAATCAGTTTCTATAGGCTCTGAAAAAAGTGTGAACATTGCAGCCTTAATTCATTGCAAGATGAAGCTATGTGATTGGAGTGATGTAGACCAGCTTTTCAATTCACTAATCACTATTAGTCCATCTAATCGAGTTAAGATGCACCCGTTTTATTTACTATCATTTGTTGATGACCCATTTCTTATTAAAAAATTTACAAGTGAGTATATTTCAAGCGAATACTTTCCAAAACCAGATTTAGGGTTAGTTTCTAAGTCACATAAATCAGAAAAAATACGAATTGGTTATTTTTCTGGCGATTTCAGAAATCATCCGGTTGCATTTCTGATCAAAAGAATGCTGGAACTACATAACAAAGATATTTTTGAGTTAATTGCATTCTCCATCTATGTAGGCACTCCAGACCAGATGACTATAGAAATTCAAAATTCTTTTGATCATTTCTTTGATGTTAGCATGTATAGCGATTTCGCTATTGCAGAAATGGCAAGGAAGCTAAATTTAGATATTGCAGTCGATCTTGGTGGAATTACTAAGGATGCAAGGTTAGGAATTTTTTCATATCGAGTTGCGCCAATACAAATTAGTTATATTGGATATTTGGGTACGCTAGCGGCGCCATATATCGATTACATTATTGCCGATAGCATTATTATTCCTTCAGAATTTCAGGATGCATACGATGAGAGTATTATTTATTTGCCAAGCTATCAGGCAAACGATAATCGCACAATTATTTCAGATAAAGAATTTACTCGAGAGGAGTTGGGTCTCCCTGAGGAAGGCATTATTTACTGTTGCTTCAATAATAACTATAAGTTTACTCCCAGCATATTTGATAGCTGGATGAGAATATTATCCTCCGTAGAGAAGAGCGTTCTATTTTTGTATGCTGATAACGACGATGTCAAAATTAACTTAATTGAAGAGTGTGAGGCGAGAGGAGTTGATTCTAGTCGTATTGTTTTTGCGGGGCATCTACCTCGTGCAGAATATTTAGCGCGCTATAAAGTGGCAGATCTTTTTCTTGATACATCCCCCTATAATGCTGGCACTACTGCAAGCGATGCCTTATGGGCTGGATTGCCGGTTTTAACATTTTTAGGGAAGTCTTTTTCTTCAAGAATGTGCGGAAGTTTATTAAATGCAATTGGCTTGCCAGAATTAATTGCACCCTCTCAGGATGAATATGAAAAATTGGCAATTAGACTTGGTCAAAATCCTAAGGAGCTGATTGCTTTAAAAAACAAGCTTGCATATAACAAGCTGACAACCCCCCTTTTTGACTCTAACTCGTTTACAAAAAACCTAGAGTCTGCTTATATGAAAGCACATGATCTTTATAAACGTGGCCTACCCCCTGAAAATATATATTAATTAAGGTTAGGTTAAATGAAAAAATTTCTGCATGTTGGATGCGGCCCTCAAAATAAAACTAATTTAAGAGGTTTTGATTCAAGTGCTTGGAGTGAGGTGCGTTTTGATATTGATCCTAAAGTAAGCCCAGATATTCAGGGGACTTTAATTGACATGTCATTGGTTCAGGCTGAGAGTATGGATGCTTTGTATTCATCGCACAACATTGAGCATATTTTTCCGCATGAGGTTCCAGTAGCGTTAGCAGAGTTTTATAGAGTGCTAAAGCCCGATGGTTTTGTTGTAATAACTTGCCCGGATTTGCAATCTGTTTGTGAGGCAGTTGCAAGTGATAATTTACTATCCCCCCTTTATAACTCGCCGGCTGGCCCAATCGCGGCTATAGATATTCTATATGGTCACCGAGGCTATATTTCCGATGGAAATCACTTCATGGCTCATAAGTGTGGTTTTACATATTCGGCTTTGGGAGATGCATTTTTGTGCGCAGGTTTCAAAGAGATTTATGGAGGCAGGAGGCCTGCTAGCTTTGATTTGTGGTTGGTGGCCTTCAAGAATGATATGGCACCAGGACAATCTCAAGAAATTGCAAGCACATTCTTGCCATGATTTTTTGATTATTTAGCAATGTTCAAATTTTTAGTCTCTGGCAGATAAATCATTGCTACGATCGCACCGCTAGCGAGGAAAATCGTAGGGTACCAAAGCCCCGCAACGGTACTTTCCCAGTGCTGGTTGAGCCAGGTGACGATTAGCGGAAGTAGCCCCCCAATCCATCCAGCTGCAAGATTATGGGGCAGTGTTGCTGCACTATTTCTGGTTTTTGCAGGAAAGAGTTCCGCAAGTAAGGCAGTTTGTGGGCCTACTACTAGTGCCAGTATCGCTGATAAGCCAATTAATATTCCTGCAGTTGCGAATGTGAAGCTTGCACTGTAAGTGGTGGTTTGGCTAATCTCTTGTAGTAGGTGAAAAGCTGGCAGTATTAATGTAGCTCCCAGAATTAGACCAGTGACAACTACAGGCTTTCTGCCAATTTTGTCAGAGAGCCAGCCAGCAAAAATAGTCAGAGGAAGCAAGGCAAGCGTTGCATAGACGCTTAACTGATCTACTAATTGCGGCGGTAGTTTGACAGCAGTTTTGAGAAAAATTGAGGTGTAGACTTGGACGCAAAAAAATAAGACTGCACCACCTGCTGAAATACAAAAGAACAATAAGAACATTCTTTTGCGGGTTTCTGGATCTCTAAAGTTATCTCTGAGTGGTGTTTTGGGTTGGGTATCAGATTGGCTTAATTGTAAGAAGATCGGTGTTTCTTCTAAAGCCATTCGTACTTTAAAGGCCACAATGAGTAGGATGATCGAAATCCAAAAGGGTACACGCCAACCCCAGGATAAGAACTCATTAGGACTCAGCCAGCTTTGCAGAAGGGCAATTTGTAGAGTCGATACCAAAATACCCAATGGGCCCATGAGTTGGAGGAAGCTGGTCTTAAATCCGCGGCTAGAGTTGCCAGCATGCTCAGTGAGGTAAACAGCACTACCGCCAATTTCACCGCCGGCAGATAGCCCTTGTAAGAGCCTGAGGAAGACCAAAAGAATTGGCGCCCCAATGCCAATCTGGGCATAAGTTGGCAAGAAGCCGACGCAAACTGTGGCTATTCCCATCAAGGTGATGGTGATCATGAAGACGGGGCGCCGACCAATGCGATCGCCAATACTGCCGAAAATCGCCGCGCCAATAGGTCTAACCACCATACCAACACCAAAAGTCGCTAGACTTGCTAAGAGCCCAGTGGCGGGATCACTGGAGGGAAAGAACAGTGGCCCAAAGATAACGGCCAAAGTTGCAAAAGTAAGGAAGTCATACCATTCTAAAAAAGTACCAAAGCAGGCCGCAACAGCAACTTTTTTATAAGAATGAGCTGATGCAGCCGAGTCTGCGCTAATAGCGGTCAAT
>NZ_NCJB01000171.1:0-4936 GCF_002282275.1 Polynucleobacter sp. 39-46-10
TTTGAGTTTCCTGATTTTATTTACCTGATCAATAATTTCTACCCGACGCTGTAACTCACAAGTCTCATGGGCTTTGCGCACCATGTCTAAGACATAGGCCAAACGCGTGCCATCTTGCGTATCGATGCGCCCTAGCCTCATGTCCTTGTAAAGTCTTGCCATCTCCATCCGGATCGTTTCGGCATCATTGAGCCTGATTTTGCTCATGCTATTGACGGGGGTAGGGGTCGAGGCTTCGCCATGTCCCAATTGGCTCTGAGGGCGATCTTCAGGCCTGTTTTGATCATCCAAACCGGCATTAAAGGAATTCATAAAACAATACCCCAATCAAAATGATCTGCATCAGCCTTGCAAGTTAAATTCCCACCTGTCTGGCCATAATTCCCAGAATCCCAGTGGTTCAAAGCACGGGAATTATGAGAATTATTGGGAATATTGGAGTTTTTACTATTGATCGATAACATCCAAATACTGCGCCTTGAGCTGGCAAAGCCCTCTACTTTTGCTACTAATTTCAGCGCATCTTTTGCCCTATAAAGAGATGAGTTTCCATATCCGTTCGCCCTAGCAAGATCAGCGATAACCTTTTTCTCTTGGCTACCACCCACATCCTCTAAATATGATTTGAGCCACTGAGCACAATCCCCCAACTCAGAACCATTTTCTCCATCAAAATCAACTGCCTCGGCATTACTAATAATTTGATGGGAACTTCCTTCAATTGGTCCTTTCCAGGTCACAATTGAAGTGTCGATTCCGTTGTACTGAGTCTGCTCAACCGAATATAAAAAGCCTCCATCCCTTGCGCTTAAGTTTGTTTTAAGCCTTACTAACACTCGATCTCCAGTATCTTTATCGATGATGGTGCCCCATACCATCCTAGGCAATGCAGTAAATGCTTGGGAACCTAACACTCGCTCAGCAGGATCCTTTCCTTGTCCACCTTTACTGAAATGGGAGATGCCAATAATGGCGCATCGCTGGTTTTGTGAAAACTCCACCAATGGGTCAAGCCCCTCTCTCACATCATTAGCTTTATCTGAGTTTCCCTTTACCAATCCGATAATCGGGTCAAGCAAGATTAAGACGACACCGCCAATAGAATCAACCACAGTCTTGAGACTATCTAAATCTGTTGCTGCATTAAAAGTGCGATCATCACCATCTTCTCGTACGGATTTGAGAATGTATATTCTCTCTAAATCCGCACCCATAGCCGCCAATCTTGGCATCAAAATATCTTCAGGATCATCTTCACTTGACCAGATCAATACGTTGGATCTACCCAAATATTTTTGGCCACTAGGGAAGGTTCCACCGCTCGTAATAGCAGCTGCAATACCAAGTGCTAACGTGGTCTTCCCAGTACCCCCAGCCCCAGCCAAAAGTGTTAACTTTCCCATTGGTAGCCACTGGTCTATCAACCAAGTGATGGGTCGCATTTCGACATTTGAGCCCTTCATGAGTTGTACCTCTATTTTTGACTTAGCTTTCTGAGTAGGTGCAGTGCCCGTCTTTTTACCATTCACTTGACCCTTTCCATACTCAGCAGGATCTCGAGGGTTATACAAGCCATCAGTCATAGAAGGTGGATCAATTAAATCAGGTAATGATTGATCGGAAACAAATTCATCCACTTTTGCCTGCAGTCGCTGAATATTTTTCATGCTTTCGAGGTTATTCATAAATAGAACCCCTCAATCATCTGAATACGGCCACAAGCCTCAAGCAAACGCTTTTGATCACTTTGAGTCAGCCGATAATTGTGCCCCATACTAGAGGCAAAACCAGCCACCAGAAGGGATTCATACCCAATTAAAGTCAGCGCATCTCTTGGTGATAATGGGGTCGGTCTAGGAGGCTTAGATGATACTTTCCCATCTTCAATCCAACACCCTAAATCCTTACAAGCGGTTACAAAATCCCAAGCATTTATTGCACGGTGGTAACTCATTACATCACCCCCTTTTGCGCCACAACCCGCCATGCAAGAGAAGGCGCCACTAATTAAATTAATCCGCATCGAATCGCTTCCACCATGAAATGCACAGGATGTGGTAGCCCATTTCTTACCTTTTGAAAGCTTTAGACCCTGATTTTCGTAATAGCTCTGAGGGTCAGGCAAACGAGATCTATCAAAGCTCATGAGACCCCCCGGCCATAGGGCTAGCTTGGTCATATGACACCCCCAACTCACCACTCAGAAGCCTGGCAATGTCAGAGACCGGCCACAATAGTCGGCCGCCGACTTTTACAGGGCGTATGCCGTAGCAATGACCTGTTAGGCAGTAATTCTTTCGGATGGTTTTTGTTGAACATTTGGCTGATTGCGCAAATGCTTCTGTTGTTGCTAGCTCTGGTATTTGCATAACTTTTGACCCTTTTATATCCCGATAGATTTCGGTACATAGTCAATTTATGCATCAAGGCCACTCTTGGATAGATGCTCTCTATTGAGAGCATGAGTGCCTCTATAGAGACACTGTATGTTTTTCGCAACCTCTTTAAAAAATTTATTTAGCTACTTTTTTCCGGGCTGGCTTTCCCTCTGGGTATATCAGCCACTCATAAATAGTGTCTTCTATGTTGTTGCCTTTAAACACAAACCCAACATCATCCCTGCTTGCAAAATCTAATAGCGGCCCCTTTAACGCGTACTTTGCTTGGTTTTTACTCTTGAAATTGCCGGATTCAAACAATCTATTCGCCTCATTGCGCATTTTATTTCCTGGCTCATGACGCGCTTTTCTTGCTTTTTTTAAATTCTCCCCTCCTACCTCTGCAAAATCCTTTTGAAGATGCTCATCAAGGATGCAATAACTGGCTACACCAAGCAATCGAAATGAGTCCAGCAAATGCAATATATCAACCTGAGTCATACTTCCACCTAGAGTTTTAGCCTTCTCGACCCTATTGCTGAGATCATGTAACGCCTCACGTGCAGATACATAAGCTCCAATTAATTGACGATTTTTAGGCTTGTCATAGGCTTTTTTCAAAATCGCCCAATTATTCAAATCGCTGCGGCTTGACTTACATTTATCTACATCAACCTCTATCTCCAGCCTATTGGCTGAGTTTGTATATAGCTCGACTGCTTCCTCTAAAGCGCTGTCTAACTTATCCCGAATGATTGATACATTCAACACAACATCATTTTTATTGACAGCTTTGGGCACCTTTGCGCCCTCATTGGCGACGCCTTCATTTATTGCTTTACTGTGGCGAGCAATTGCCAGTTTTGATTTAGATTTTTTATGTTTTAACTTCTCGACCACATCCCACCCCTAATGCAGTTATGCAATTAATTAAGTTGTTTACAGCTTATATTACAGAACCACCAACCAGCCTAAGAGCTTGTACATCCTCTTGGGGCCTGAATTCAACCCCTGCCTGCTCCAATATCCAAGCCTCGTACTTTGTGTGCCAAATTGCCAATAATTCAATTGGGCGAGAAATATAGTGCTTCTCAGCCGTTGCGCTTGGCTTATGACCTTTTATTTCAGCAACAACGCCCACCGGCATTTCTACCCACTCCGCCAATGAGGCGAAAGTTCTGCGTAAGCCATGTATGGTGACCGGAGGGAGCTCAGCAAGCTCTAGCGCCCTGTGGTGAGACACGCTAGGGTCAGCATACCTTCCATCTCTGGACAATGGACTGCTAAATACCCACTCATTACGCCTTGGCAAACCCTCAATTAGACTCTTAAGGTATGGAGTAAGTGGAATTTTTCTACCCTGCTCCTCCACCTTGTCTTTGAGCCATAAAACATTCCATTGAAAATCAACATCAACCCATTTTAGATTCGCCATTTCCTCGCGCCTCGCGCCCGTTAAGATTACCGACTGAAGATAGGCCTTTGCGACTAAGCTCCTTAGGGAATTAACAGCCTTAAACCATGGCTTTAGCTGTGCACGCTGGAGCACATCAAAGCGCTTGCTTTTGCGGCTGGGCACCTCATCTCGCAACTCTTTACCCTCAACCGCATTTACATCAATGATTTTTGAATATTCTGGCCGAATCGCGCACCAACGCCAAAATGCCCTAAACATTTCAAATCCCTGCCGAGCATTATTCGCTCTCGTAGCAGCCTCTATCTTTTGCCAATTTCTCAAAACATCAGCACTAATATTGGCCATACGCATAGACATCAGCGGGTACAAAACACCGGGCTTAGTTTTTTCTTTGCTACGCATTCTTTGTTCGCCGCCTGCTTGAGATAAATTTTCATGGTCTTTTAGATGCCTCGCACCCCACTTCTTGCCGCGCTCTATATGAGGGCGCGTCATCTTGTCCTTTTGATACTTAAGATACTCATTCCAAGCTTCACCAACCAAAAGTTCTTTACTCTTTGCTTCAGACCTCTTTGCCTGCGCTTGCTCTTCCTTGGCTTTAGCAAGTTCTCTAGGATCTATACCTTGATCAGTTAATGCTTTGAGGCGGTTAGCTTCTTTTTGTGCAGCGCCAATTGTGTAAGTGCGCGTATCCCCTATTTTCAAGCGTATAGGGGATGAGGATCCCCCAACCCGTGATTCAAAGATATAGGTCTTTTTGCCCGTTGCGGTGACCCTAATCCCCAACGAGGGAGTTTTCGCATCCCAATAAAAGCTTTGCTGCTTGCCTTTTTCGCATTCAAAGCTATCTACCCGCCCAGCCGTGAAATTCACTTTATTAGTTATCATATAAAATCCGTAGACATATAGTAGACAAATAATAGCAAAATAAGGAAACATAAATCAACACAGATAATTTACAAAAATCGTTAACTTATTGTTTTATATGATTTTTATTTCTCACATGGGAACATAGAGTAATACAGGTAAACCCTAATATATACGGGCTCATAACCCGAAGGTCGTAGGTTCAAATCCTGCCCCCGCAACCAAACAAGTAGAAGGCTTCTAAGGCGATTATGTCTTTGAAGCCTTTTTGCTT
>NZ_NCJB01000172.1:0-4924 GCF_002282275.1 Polynucleobacter sp. 39-46-10
CCATGGAAGGCAAACGCAAGAAGGACTAAAAGATCTCGCAGAATTTGAGGAGTATTGCTATGTAGTGGCTGGTGTCGTAGGAGAGCTACTGACAACCATTTTTAGCAACTACTCTTCCGGATTTAGTAAGCAGATCGAAGGGCATGAGCAATTGGCTATCGCCTTTGGTCAAGCTTTACAAATGACCAATATTTTGAAGGACTCACCAGAAGATCGTGCACGTGGCGTTTCTTGGAAACCAGTAGGCATGAGTCAAACAGCGCTACTGAATATTGCTTACAAAAAACTGCAAGACTCCATGAGCTATATTCTCCTGATTCCAGAAAATGAAGTTGGTATCAGACGCTTCTGCTTTCTTGCTTTCGGTCTTGCAGTCATGACGCTTGAAAAAATTGCTAACAGAAAAGAATTTAGCAACAAATCGGAAGTCAAGTTGTCTAGAAATTCCGTTTGGATTTTTTATGCATTTACCAAGCTTGCCGCTAGTAATACCTTCTTGATGAAAGCATTCTTTTTTGTAGCATCTAGCCAACTCAGGAAACTGTCTGCAAAGAAACCTTAGAGCACACCCTCATGCTTTAAAAGCCAAATTTTGATCTGGCGATAAAAACCTGGAGCATCTTCTTTCATAAAACCTCCAAGACCTTTGGCAGAAACTACTCTATGACACGGAGTGACCAAAGGATAGGGATTAGCACCGCAAGCAGTCCCGACGGCACGAGGTCCACTTTTAATCTTTTTGGCAATCTCACCATAAGTGCTAGTCTTTCCCACTCCAATACCTAGTGTCGCATTCCACACCTTTTGCTGATGTGGTGTTCCCGTAGGTTTTAGGGGAACGTCAAACACTGAGGAGGCATGCTTGAAATAGTGTGCGCATTGTTTTGAAAATGACTTAGCCAAAGCATTTTTCGGGGAAATGAGCGCAGTACCTGGAGGCAGATAATCAATTTTGGAGATCATCAAACTACCGTCTACCAACTCTGTTTGCACACCCAGGCACCCAAAAGGGGCAGATATCACGCAATAATCGGCTGATGTAGAGATGGCCATGCTGAAGATTCTGACACACATTGAGGTAAAAATTCACGCAGGATTCCAATAAGGCTGTAGCTAGTGAAGTAGCACTTTGCTATATTGGATATTCCTTATTCTTTGCGGACATCACTGATGGACACTTTTTTTGATGATTGGCCTTTTATTGGTCAAGTCGCATTAGTCATCTTCCTGCTTACCCTCTCTGGCTTATTTTCCATGGCCGAAACTAGCATGCTCTCTTCCAATCGCCATCGCCTACGCGCCATGGCCAACAGTGGCAATGCTGGAGCAGCTCTTGCTGAAAGATTATTAAAGCGTATTGATTCTCTGCTATCAGTGCTGTTGATTTCCAACAATCTCATCAATACCATCCTGCCAATCTTAGTGACCGGCATTGCTCTACATATTTTTGGTGATAGCGGCCTAGTGCTGTCGATAGCTACATTAGTCGTTGCACTACTTATCATTATTTTTAGTGAAATCACCCCAAAAGTTATTGGCGCAGCCTTCCCAGAGAAAATTGCCAGTAATGTTGGCTGGTTTATTCTGCCCCTCACTTTCATACTTAAACCCTTGCTCTGGTTTATCAATAGCTTTGTGTCTGGCTTGATGAAGGTTTTTGGCCTTCAAGCTTCGAATGAAAATCGAGTAATGAGTAAAGAAGAGTTACGTAGCCTAGTACTCGAATCCAATCGTTTTGTTTCAGCTCACCATCGCAATATCTTGCTCAATCTTTTTAACCTTGAAAATATCTTGGTTGATGATGTGATGACGCCCCGATCTAAGATTGAGATATTAGATCTCTCAAGACCGATTGATGAGGTGATTGAGCAATTAGAAACTTGTTATCACAACAAGCTTCCAGTTTGTGATGGCGACTCTGAGCGCATCGTTGGCATTCTCTCGGTTAAAAAAGCACTCTCGTTACTAGGTAATTCAGAGCTTCACCATGAAGACTTCAGGTCATTACTAAATGAGCCTTATTTCATCCCCAGCGGGACGCCCGTTCTTCAACAGATGCAATTTTTTCAGGACAATCAACAGCGCTTGAGTTTGGTTGTAAACGAATATGGTGAAGTGCTTGGCCTCGTCACTTTTGAAGACATAGTTGAAGAGCTTATTGGTGAGTTCACCACTTCATTCTCAAATCTTTCTAATGATCCTCATTGGTTAGCCGATGGCACTTATCTTGCTAGCGGTGGGGCATCATTGCGAGATTTGAATCGTCTTCTAAAACTAGAGTTGCCGCTTGACGGACCGCGTACTTTAAATGGTCTCATTTTAGAAAAGCTTGAAGCAATTCCGGACTACGATGTCAGTATTCGGATTGCTGGCGTAGTAATGGAAATTGTTCAGTTTGATGAGCATGGAGTAAAAACAGTAAAGCTATACCAACCACTCATCCAACCGACCCAAGATTGAGCGAGCTACTGCATGACTCCCACATTATTCGGACCTGGCATGACATTGCTGTTAATGCATTAAATAATCGGGCAACGGATATTCATATTGAGGCGAGATCTCAAGAAACCATCATACGCTCGAGAATAGATGGTCGTCTCACTCTACAAAACCAATACCCTATTGATTTGCATGAGAGATTAATCACGCGGATCAAAATCTTGTCGCGTCTAGATATCGCAGAAAAGCGTTTACCTCAAGATGGACGCCTCCTCATTGGCCATGACTTTAGCTATCCGAATATTGATTGCCGGGTATCGATTCTTCCGACCCTACATGGTGAAAAAGCTGTTGTTCGCATCTTACCTAGTTGTCTAGAGGAGTTAGCACTAGATCAACTTGGCTTACTGCCCAAGCAACTTGAAATAGTCCGAGGTGCTATTAGTCAAACCAATGGATTGATTCTGGTAACAGGCCCCACAGGGAGTGGCAAGACACGTACTTTATATAGCTGCTTGAGCGCATTGAATCAAGTGCAACGCAATATTTGCTCTGTTGAAGATCCTATTGAAATTCGGCTTCCAGGAGTAAATCAGGTGGCCTACCACCCAAAAGCGGGCTTAGACTTTCCAAGCATTATTCGCGCCCTTCTACGCCAAGATCCGGATGTCATCATGATTGGTGAAATACGTGATTCGGCCAGCGCGCAACTTGCCATCCAGGCAGCCCAAACAGGTCATTTAGTTTTAAGCACGCTACATACGCGCAATGCTACTGGTGCTTTAGCAAGACTCAAAAGCCTAGGCATAGATCAAGAGTCTATTGAATCCTGTCTTCGTTGCGTCAGCTCTCAAAGGTTAATTCGAAAACGCTGCAATGAGTGCAATTCAATGCAAAGCAAAACGCCCTGCAATCTATGCAAAGGATCGGGCTATTTCGGCCGCATTGGCGTTCATGAAGTTTTGGGAAGTGAACAATTATTTGCATCAGCCCAAGTTCTGGACATCTACTCAGCGGGTACGCAACTACTGAAGTCTGGCATAGTAGATCAGGCATCCCTAGATGCGGAGCTTGGGTCTTGGCATTAATGCAAAAACTTTTAACTAGAAAACTCAGCCAATCTGAACAACTGCATTTTGCACAACAGATGCTCGCTCTTCTTCAGGCCGGCCTTCCCTTACTCAATGCCATACAGCTATTGATTCAGTCTGCACCCGCATCTTGGAAAATTTGGTTAGAGAATATCCGCGCCCTACTTCAGAAGGGCAATAGCTTTTCTTTTTGCTTAAGTGCACAAGATGGCAAATTTTCTCCAGAGTTTTTTAATCTCATCAGAGTCAGCGAGAGAACAGGTGATCTCAGCTTGGCACTCAGGACAATTTCACAGCAACTAGAAGCCCAGATTGAGCTGAGAAGAAAAGTTCAGCAATCACTGACTTATCCTGTAATTACCCTTGCTACCTCCTTCCTATTGGTGCTAGTGATGATGATTTGGGTTGTACCTGTATTTAAAGAGGTCTTTGCGAACTTTCAGGCTGAGCTACCGGCACCAACCAAAATTCTGATTTCTATTTCCACAGAGATCCAAAATTACTTTCTGGAAATATTACTCAACGCGCTCGTAATAACCGCAGGCTTTATCTACTCCTGGCTCAAATCAAGCACTCTCCAAAAATATTGTGATGCTCTCTTATTACGCACGCCATTTTTTGGTAATCTATTTAGGCTCGCAACACTCAGTCATTGGTGTCGAACCCTAGGGCATTTGCTGGAAACTGGTTTAGCACTTCCAGATGCTCTGAGAGTCACCGCACAATCTTCAAATCATTGGGTGAGCCATGACTTTAGCGCCGAGATATTTAAACACCTCACTCGTGGCTGGCCATTAGGAGAATCGCTCAAAAGAGCAGACCCTAAATCACGACTTCTAGATCTAGAGACATTGCTACTACTTCATATCGGAGCTGAAAGTGGCGCATTAGCCGAGATGCTTAATAAGCGTGCCACTTCATTAGGAGCTCAGCTGAGTAGCCAACTCAATGCACTCAGCCAAAGCTTAGAACCAGCGCTCATTCTTTTTGTTGGCGCCATTATTGGCAGTCTGGTCATAATCCTGTATCTACCCATCTTTAATTTAGGGCAAATTATTTAGTGGATCCCATGGTAAGCATCTGGATAGTCAAATCCCTACTAGTACTGGCTTTACTTTACTTGGCCTATATCGATTGGCGCACCTTTTGCCTCCCGAATGCCATTACCTTTCCCTTAATTTTTTTAGGTATTACTTTTAACTTAATCTCAGACCTTCGTCTGACTACCGTAAGCTCGGCATTAATCGGAGCACTTCTAGGATATACCTCACTTTGGGCTTTAAATGCTGGCTATCGTCTTCTGAAAAACCGAAATGGAATTGGTATGGGTGATGCCAAACTCTTAGCAGCGCTGGGTGCCTGGTTGGGCTGGGGTGCTCTGCCTAGCATTCTCC
>NZ_NCJB01000173.1:0-4922 GCF_002282275.1 Polynucleobacter sp. 39-46-10
GAGAAGTTCAATAGCTGCAACCAGTCTTTCACTCTTAGCAGGCCAATAAATTGCCCGTCCCGAGGCAGGTAAGGGCTGCCTATCCAGCGGCTGAGATATTGGCGCATACCCCAAAGACTAGCTGGGTTAAAGCCAGAAATAATGAGACGACCCTCTGGGCGCAGGACGCGCTCAGCTTCCCGCAGAATTTGATGGGGATCTGCTGCAAATTCCAAGACATGCGGTAGCACTAATAAATCGATGGTTTCAGAGGCAAAAGGGAGTTCGCTAGGACTGCCTTCAACCTGATGCCAATTGAATTCGGTAAGCTGTTTTTGGCGATCATTGGAGTGAATCAGGAGCGCGTGCAAAGGCATACGGTTTTCTGCCAGGGTATTAATTTGTGGCAAACCGATTTGTACGGCATAAAAACCGAAGACATCAGCCACGATCTGATTGAAGCATTTCTGCTCCCAGGCCAACACATAGCGTCCTGGAGGCGATTGCAGCCACTTTTCCCATGAACTCCATGGTGGTGCAGGCATCTGAGATGGTGAGGGTGGGATTGGTATCATGGGCGTATGGTGAAGAATACTTTATTGCATGTTTGGCCGATACCGGCTTTTGATGACAACTACATCTGGTGCATTCATGATGGTCAATCCGCATTGATCGTAGATCCAGGCGACGCTGACCCGGTCTTGAAATACCTGGAGCAACAAAACCTCGCTTTGACGGGTATTTTAATTACCCACCACCATGCTGACCATACTGGTGGCATTTTGAATCTACTGCAGGCGCTGGGATCGGTTCCAGTCTATGGTCCAGCCAGCATTGATATTCCTGCTCGGACTAATGCCATGATGGAAGGCGATAAGATTGAAGTGGCTGCGCCGCGCATCAGCTTTGAGGTGTATGAGGTGCCGGGACACACTCTGAGTCACATTGCTTACTTTGCGAATATGCAGGCTAATGTGGTCGAGCCTATGTTGTTCTGCGGTGATACTTTGTTTGCCTCTGGTTGTGTCCGTTTATTCGAAGGCACCCCAACACAGATGAGTCAATCTCTCGCCAAGTTCATCTCCTTGCCGAAAAATACCCTGGTGTATTGCACTCATGAATACACCTTGTCGAATATCCGATTTGCTCTAGCTGTTGAACCCAATAATGCGAATCTCATCACATGGGCGGAAACTGCCAAGGCCCTGCGAGATCAACATCTACCAACCTTGCCAACGACTATCGGACAGGAGTTGCAAGTGAACCCCTTCATGCGCTGTGATCAACAGGCTGTAATCGATGCCGCTATCGAGGTCTCTGGTGAAAAATTATTGCCAACACCTGCACATGTTTTAGCGGTAATTCGGGCCTGGAAGGATCGGTTCTGATGTTGTGGCGTTATGCAGCGATTTTGCTGATTGCTGCACTCTCTGGTTGTGCAAGTACTGGAGATTGGTCTTCGGACTCCTCCGGTCAATCAGATCCACGGGCGGCAAAAGCGAAGCGGGTCAATCTCAAGGATCAATCTGTCAGTAGCATCTATGCGCCATCGAGTAATTTGTGGATTCGTATCCGCGATGGCTTTCAGATGGAGCCGATGAATACTCCTCTGGAGATTGAGCAGGTGAGGTGGTTAAGTGCTCGACCTGACTATGTGCATCGATCAATGGAACGTTCTTCACGTTATTTGTTTTATATCGTTCAAGAGGTTCATACACGCAATATGCCGATGGAGATTGCGCTCCTTCCCTTTGTTGAGAGTGCTTTTGTGACGAATGCTAAATCCAGTGCAAAGGCCATGGGTTTATGGCAATTTATGCCAGCAACCGGGAAAGACTTTCAGCTGACGCAAAACGTCTTTAGAGATGAGCGCAGGGAT
Organism: Polynucleobacter sp. 39-46-10; assembly: GCF_002282275.1. Taxonomy (NCBI): domain Bacteria; kingdom Pseudomonadati; phylum Pseudomonadota; class Betaproteobacteria; order Burkholderiales; family Burkholderiaceae; genus Polynucleobacter; species Polynucleobacter sp. 39-46-10. Next base: position 1,859 of record NZ_NCJB01000173.1, read on the forward strand.
GTATTGCAGTCAACTGATGCTGCCCTCGATTATTTGCAGCGTTTACACAAGCAGTTTGGTAGCTGGGAGCTTGCTTTAGCAGCTTATAACTGGGGGGCGGGTAATGTGGCTAAAGCCCAAAAGCGAAATTTGGCTGCTAGATTACCAACTGATTACCTCAGTCTCAAAATGCCGAATGAGACTCGCAACTATGTCCCTAAGTTGATGGCCTACCGGCAGATCGTTTTAGATCCCCAAGCCTATGGCATCGTCTTGCCTGAATTGGAAAATCATCCTTATTTTGTGGCGGTAGATGTTGGTAGCGATATTGATGTTGATCTAGTGATTAAGTTGGCAGAGATCCCATCTGAAGAGTTTCATAATCTCAATCCATCATTTAATAAACCGGTGATTTTGAGTAATGCCAATCAGCAGATTTTGCTGCCTTTTGGACATGCAGAAATCTTTCAAGATAACCTCAAAAAATACACCAAGCCACTTTCCACTTGGACCGCGGTGCGCATTGCAAAAACTGAGCCAGTGGATAAGGCTGCTAAGACCCTGGGAGTCGATGCTGATGCTCTACGAGATATCAATGGGATTCCAAAAGGAATGCGCATAAGGGCTGGCTCAACTGTACTTGTCCCCAAAACCAACCAAAATTCTGGGGATATTTCAGTGGCGATGGCAGAAAATGCGAATCTGAGTCTAGTTAAACCAGCCCCAGCCCCTAAAAAATGTGCAAAAGGGGCTAATTGTTCCTCAGGAAAGTCTTCGAAAGCAGTGGGGCAGGGCAAATCTTCCTCAAATAGCTCTGGCTCTCAGCATAAACACGCATCGACAGGGCTTGCAAAATCTGCGAAAAATGGATCTGCGAAAGTTACTAGCCCTGCAGCTAAGACGTCAAATGCCAAAGGAACTAGCAAAATCCAATAATCTCAGAATCTTTAATTTACTTATTTAGGTTGACCATGTCCTATAAATCAGAACACGAACGCTCCATTAAAGACCCAGATGGTTTCTGGGGAGAGCAGGCAAAACTCATTCATTGGGAGAAGCCATTCAATAAGGTTCTAGATTACGCAAACCCTCCGTTTGCAAAATGGTTTGAAGGTGGTTTAACCAATCTTTGCTACAACGCGGTTGATCGCCATCTTCAGGATCGCGCAGATCAAATTGCTCTCGTTGCTGTGTCAACAGAAACCAATGTAGAAAAAGCATACACATTTAAAGAGCTCTACGAAGAAGTTAATCGTATGGCTGCTATCTACAAGGCCAATGGCGTTCAAAAAGGCGATCGCGTATTGATCTACATGCCGATGATTGCTGAAGCATGTTTTGCAATGCTCGCTTGCGCGCGTATTGGTGCTATTCACTCTGTCGTGTTTGGTGGCTTTGCATCCCATAGCCTTGCTTCACGTATCGATGATGCAAAACCAAAGATGATTGTGACCTCAGAGGCAGGATCGCGTGGTGGCAAATCGGTTCCCTACAAGCCATTGCTAGACGAGGCTATTACGCTGGCAAGTTACAAACCAGAAAAAGTATTGATCGTGAACCGCGGCTTAACTGAGTTCACGACAGTTGCTGGACGTGATTTAGATTACGCAAGTGAGCGCCAAAAACACTTAAATGACTTGGTGCCAGTTGAGTGGGTTGACGCCACACATCCTTCCTATATTTTGTATACCTCTGGCACAACCGGCAAGCCTAAGGGTGTGCAGCGTGATACCGGTGGTTACGCTGTGGCCTTGATGTCCACAATGAATCACATCTTCTGTGGCAAGCCTGGTGAAACCATGTTTACTACTTCAGACATTGGTTGGGTTGTTGGTCATAGCTACATCATCTATGGCCCATTGCTTAATGGTATGGCTACGATCATGTACGAGGGCACTCCATTGAGCCCAGATGCAGGTATCTGGTGGAAGCTGGTAGAGAAGTACAAAGTCTCAGTCATGTTCTCTGCGCCAACAGCAGTTCGTGTTTTGAAGAAGCAAGATCCTGCATTCTTAACAAAATATGATCTTTCAACATTACGTGCCTTGTTCTTGGCGGGCGAGCCTTTGGATGAGCCAACTGCAAGTTGGATTCATGATGCGATTAAGAAGCCGATTGTCGATAACTACTGGCAGACAGAAACTGGCTGGCCTATGTTGGCAATTCAGCGTGGCGTTGAAGTAATGCCGCATAAATTTGGCTCACCTGGTGTTCCATCATTTGGTTACAACATGAAGTTGTTGGATGACGCTACTTCAGAAGAGTTGGGTTCAGATAAGAAGGGCGTGATTGCTATCGAGGGACCCCTGCCTCCAGGTTGTATGCAAACTGTTTGGGGTGATGACAAGCGCTTTGTTAGCACCTACTGGGAAACCATTCCCGGTAAGACGATTTATTCCACCTTTGACTGGGGCATCAAAGATGATGACGGCTATTTCTTCATCTTGGGCCGTACCGATGATGTGATTAACGTTGCTGGCCACCGTTTAGGCACTCGTGAGATCGAGGAGAGTATTTCTGGCCATTCCAATGTTTCAGAAGTGGCGGTAGTGGGTATTGAAGATAAGCTCAAAGGTCAGGCTGCGATTGCTTTTGTGATTCCTAAGGATTCTTCTAACACCGCAACTTTAGAAGCGGAGTGTATGAAAACTGTGGACTCCACATTGGGCGCGATTGCTCGTCCAGGACGTGTTTATATTGTGACGGCCTTGCCTAAGACCCGTTCTGGCAAGATTGTTCGCCGTGCTCTCCAAGCTGTGGCTGAAGGGCGTGATCCTGGCGATATCAGCACCATGGAAGATCAGACTGTTTTAGCTCAAATTAAGACCATCATCGAGCAAAGCGCGAAGTCTTAAATCTTCTGTAAATGATCAAAATAAGCCCCTCAGTCGGATGACTTGGGGGCTTATTACCTTCCAGGCTTGATTGGCTGGGAATCCAAGGGTTTATACGCAAAACTGGTATCATTGTTAGGTTCAAAACTTATTAAATTACCCTAGCGCTTAAAGACACTCACCTCCCGCACAAACAGTCCTGGGTTGGTCTTTTTGGGGTGTTGAGCGTCGGATGGAGCAGGGACTGGAGA
>NZ_NCJB01000174.1:0-4922 GCF_002282275.1 Polynucleobacter sp. 39-46-10
AGAACATTCAAGATCCACATGACCTCCTCCCTTACCGCGCTGAGCCAACTAAAGCAACTGACTACAGTCGTAGCCGATACCGGCGACTTTGAGCGCATGCAGGAATACCAGCCCCAAGATGCAACAACCAATCCATCCCTGATACTCAAGGCAGCACAGCAAGCCAACTATCAGGCCTTGGTAAACCAAGTTAAATCAGCCCACCCTAGTATGAAACCAGTCGATTTAGTCGACCACATCCTAGTGGCTTTTGGCCTTGAAATTTTAAAGATTGTTCCAGGACGGGTTTCAACTGAAGTAGATGCCCGCCTTTCTTTTGATACTCAGGCAACCATTAACAAAGCACGGCATCTGATTGCACTGTATGAATCTCACGGGATCGATCGTCAGCGTGTCTTAATCAAACTAGCAGGTACATGGGAAGGGATTCAGGCAGCTAAAGCTTTGGAAGCCGAGGGCATTCACTGCAATATGACGCTGCTTTTTTCTTTGGTGCAAGCTGCTGCCTGTGGTGCAGTGAATGCTAAATTGATTTCACCATTTGTAGGGCGTATTACCGATTGGTACAAAGCCAAACTGGGTAGCAGCTGGAGTGATGTCAATAATGGCGGTGCGAATGATCCTGGCGTCACCTCGGTCAAGCGTATCTTCCACTATTACAAACATTTCGGCATTACCACTGAAATCATGGGGGCCAGCTTTCGCAACACCAGCCAAATCCTAGAGCTAGCAGGATGCGACTTGCTCACTATCAGTCCAGAGCTTTTGGGTGATCTTCAGAACAGCACGACAGCAGTTGAGAAGAAGCTCAATTCCAACAATGCAGCAAGCGCTCTTGCTAGCGAAAATATCTCAGCTCTCAAGTTAGATGAATCTCACTTTAGATTGCAGTTAAATAATGATGCTATGGCCACAGAAAAGCTTGCAGAAGGCATACGCAATTTCTGTATCGATACAGAAAAATTAGAAATTCTTTTAAGTAATTAAGTCACTAGACTAAACTTTTGAGGAGTAATCATGATTATCCATTGCCCACATTGCAATAAAGCAAATCGCGTCCCTGCTGAAAAACTCAATCAGACACCAGTTTGTGGCGTTTGCAAACAGGAGCTTCTTTCACTCCCCATCAATGCCACTGCGGCAAACTTCAGCGAACTAGTGACTCAATCAACAATGCCGGTAATAGTCGACTTTTGGGCACCATGGTGCGGGCCATGCAAGATGTTTGGTCCTACCTTTCAGGCAAGCGCTATTGCTCACGCAAATCAGGTCTTGTTTGTCAAAGTCAACACCGAGGCAGAACAAATGCTCGGATCGAAATGGAATATCCGCTCAATACCAACGCTAGCGGGATTTAAAAACGGTAAAGAAGTGCATCGCATTAGTGGCGCACTACCGCCAGCTCAATTAGAGCAATTCATTCAGCAGCTAATTGCCTAATGTTTTGCTAATCAACTAGCAAATTACTTCTTAGCGGTACTGATACCCAAAATAATATAGGCGGGGCAATTTTCCATCATCCCAGTCAGCAAAGGGATAATGCCGATCCACGCCCAAGGGCCAGTAATACCAAAACCAGCAAGCCCCATCAGGGTGACGCCAATAGTCATTCGTAGAACGCGGTCAGTATGTCCAATATTGCATTTCATAGAAGCCCCTTGAGCAAATTGATGGATTTACTACTTATTTAGGCTCTTTAGCCAAGCGCTGTCTTAGTGCTTCGTACAAGCATACGCCACTCGCTACAGAAACATTCAAACTCTCAACAACGCCCTTCATCGGAATACGCACCAACTCGTCACAAGTCTCGCGCGTTAAGCGTCTCATACCCTCACCCTCTGCGCCCATGACGATACCAATCGGACCAGTGAGATCCAGATCATAAATAGACTTTTCAGCTTCATCGTCAGTGCCAATTAACCAAACACCCGCTTCTTGCATTTCTTTCATGCTGCGTACTAAGTTGGTAACGGTAATCACTGGCATTACTTCAGAAGCGCCACTAGATACCTTGCTCACAGTCGCATTGATAGAGGCCGAGCGATCTTTAGGGATCACTACTGCATCAACACCAGCGCCATCAGCAACACGTAAACATGCACCGAAATTATGGGGATCTGTAACACCATCCAATACCAAGAACATTACTTTACTTTGATTACTCTCCGCATCTTCAACCACCTCGGTAATAGTTCGGGCGATGGTCATCTTCTCTGCTAAAGCGACTACACCTTGATGGCGATCATGGCCAGCGAGTTTATGAAGACGTTCAGCATCGGCTGCATGCAATCTTTCACCCAAAATCTCTTCAGCTTGCTTAAGAAAATCACCCATACGACGGTCACGACGGCTAGGATCAAAATAAACTGACTTCAGACTTGCGGCATCAACTCGCAAACGCGCTTGCACTGCATGAAAACCCACCAATATTTGCTTCATCTTTACTTATCTCATCCTGTATTGCTAATTATTTGCGACGCGCTTTAGTACTGCGGACAGGTGGTTTAGTGCCAGCAGGCTTACCAGCTGGTCTAGTTGGTTTACCGGACTTGCCTGACTTGGCAACTTTACTGGCCGTTCTTCCAGCCTGATTCTTAGACTGATTGGCACCCAAATTACCGGCAGACTTTGCGGCATTCACATTAACTCCAGAATGCTTCTGCGGCTCTTTACTGCCAGGGCGACCCTTCTTTGGAGATGCCTTTTTATTGGGTCTGCCAGTATCGCTAGCTAAAATAATTTGACGGCGATTCGTTGTACCACCTGGCTCTAGACCAACAGACTTCACCAAGCTAAATTCAATCTTGCGGGCGTCAAGATCAACGCGGCTGACTAAGACATGCACACGATCACCTAAGCGATAGCGAATACCTGTTCTCTCGCCACGCAACTCTTGTCGGGCTTCGTCATACTGAAAGTAATCGCCACCCAATTCTGTGACATGAATCATGCCCTCAACAAAGAGATTTTCTAGCTGCACAAATAAACCAAAAGAAGCTACACCAGTAACGGTGCCAGCATACTCTTGACCCAAATGATCTCGCATGTAATAACACTTGAGCCATGCTTCGACATCACGAGATGCTTCATCTGCACGACGCTCATTAGATGAGCAATGCACACCCAGCTGACCCCAAATAGGCAAAGCAGCATTCGCACCCTTTGGTAATTTAGGCAAGCGTGTACCTTTGGCAGCAGCTTCTTTCGCATCACTGTGAGACTTCTTAGCATTAACCGCATTTTCACGACCCTTACCCTTGCGTGGCAAAGTAAGGTTGAGCGGGACGGTTGGCGGCAATACAGGTGTATAGGGCTTCTTGGCCAGAATCGCTTTAATAACTCGATGAGTCAATAAATCGGGGTAGCGACGAATCGGGCTAGTGAAATGCGAATACGCTGGATAGGCAAGTCCAAAGTGGCCTTCGTTATCCGGCTGATACATCGCCTGCTGCATAGAACGTAAAACAACGGACTGAAGCATATTGGCATCAGGACGCTCTTTGATTTCGCGCATGAGCTTGGCATAGTCTTTTGGCTTTGGCTTTTCACCACCACCTAATGACAAACCAGAGGTGCGCAATACTTGGCGCAAGGTGACTAACTTTTCTTCAGAAGGTTCGCCGTGAACGCGATACAAGCTGAGATGCTTATTCTGATCGATAAAATCTGCTGCACAGACGTTAGCTGTCAACATGCACTCTTCAATGAGGCGATGCGCATCGTTGCGCAAACGCGGCTCGATTCGCAGAATCTTACCCAGCTCGTTACTGATAATTTGAGTTTCAGTAGTTTCAAATTCGATAGCGCCCCGTTTTTGACGTGCATCTAATAAAATTTTGTACAGAGAATAGAGATTTGTCAGTAAAGGCCTGAAATCAGCAAAACGCGTTGCTTCAGGACCCTTGCTATTAGAAAGTATCTCCCACACTGTATCGTAGGTAAAACGTTGTGCAGAATGCATTACCGCTGGATAGAACTGGTATGCCAACACTACTCCGTTGTTATCCACAACTGAGTCACACACCATACAGAGACGATCAACACCAGGGTTCAAAGAACAAAGACCGTTAGAGATCTTCTCAGGCAGCATTGGTATTACCCGTCTCGGGAAATACACCGACGTTGCACGCAGCAGGCCTTCATCATCTAAGGGTTGGCCTGGCTTTACATAGTGGGATACGTCAGCAATGGCAACAATCAGGCGCCAAGCCTTGCTCTTGCCATACATCACCGGTTCGCAATATACCGCATCATCGAAGTCGCGAGCATCGGCACCATCGATGGTGACTAAAGGGACATCACGTAAATCAACTCGACCTTCAAGGTCGGATTGCTGAACTGTATCGGGCAAGGCAGCCGCTTCTTTTTTAACAGCCGCTGAAAACTCATGCGGGACGCCATACTTGCGAACGGCGATTTCAATTTCCATACCAGGGTCATCAATTTCACCAAGCACTTCAACAACGCGGCCAACGGCTTGACGATAGCTATCTGGATAGTCAATGATCTCAACGCTCACTACTTGACCCAATTTGGCATTACCCTGACCCTTTGGTGGAATCAAGATATCGTGACCAATGCGTTTATCCTCTGGCGCAACAATCAAAACGCCATTCTCATTTAAGAGGCGGCCAATGACGACTTTATTTGCGTGCAGAATCACATCAACGATCTGACCCTCTGGTCGACCACGACGATCTGTTCCCAATACTCTGACATTGACCCTATCACCGTGCATAACGCGGGACATTTCTCTTTCAGAAAGAAAAATATCTTCTCCACCATCATCCGGTATTACAAATCCAAATCCATCTCGGTGACCTTGGACTGTACCTAAGCGGTCAGCCTCTCGTGGCACCAAGTTTTTTGCTTTACGCATTTAATTCCTTCGGCAATTCATGCCTTATATATCAATCATTATT
>NZ_NCJB01000175.1:0-9647 GCF_002282275.1 Polynucleobacter sp. 39-46-10
AATGAAAAAATCGCTATTAGCAGTTGCAGCAATGACAGCATTTGCTGGCGCAGCTCAAGCTCAGTCATCAGTGACTGTTTACGGTATTTTGGACGTTGGTTACATCGGCGGTAACAACCGTGGCTTTACATCAACTGGCAACACGCAAAAATCTACTTACAACTCATTTGGTTCTTCAGCTGAGTCTACAAGCCGTTTAGGTTTCAAAGGTACTGAAGACTTAGGTGGCGGTATGAATGCATTTTTCACCGTTGAACTAGCGGTAACTCCAAACTCAGCTAGTGCTGCAACTGGTGGTACAAACCGTCAAGCATTTGTTGGTGTGTCTAAAAAAGGCACTGGTAACGTAGCAATCGGTACTCAGTACACAGTAATTCACACAGCAGTTGGCGCCACTTCTGCTGGCCAGCAAAACAACATGGTTGGTGACGTAATTTATCCAATCGCTCCAGGTAATAACGGAAACACAGTTGGTAGCAACTCTGCCATTGCAGGCACTAACCAAGACTCTACTGTTACTGGTGCATATACAGTACGAACTAACAACATGTTAAAAGTTCAGTCTGATAAGTTTGCTGGATTCCAAGGTACAGCTTTCTACACAATGGCTAATCAGGATAATACTCAGAACTCTGCAACTTCAGGCGGTCAGAATGACAAAAATGGTTGGGGTGTTGGTATTAACTACAACTGGAAAAAGCTGTTAGTTACTGCAAACTATCAATCACTTAAGGCTAATCAGCCAACTTCAACGAGCTTTGCAATTTGGAGCACTCAGTCTGCAGCAACCAACGCTCAAGATAACCAACAGTACTATGCTGCTACTTACGACTTTGGTATTCTCAAGGCATATGCTCAGTACATTAACCGTAAAGTAACCTCTGAGTTAAATGGAAACAATTACATCCAACGTTCTGCACAGCAGATTGGTGTTCGTAGCTTCATTACTCCAAAGATCGAAGCTTGGGCATCAGGCGGTACAGGTCGTTTTGACACAATTCAAGCTGAGACAGTTAACTTTACTGGTTACCAGTTGGGTTCAAACTACTGGTTGAGCAAGCGTACTAACTTATACGCGATTTTTGGCTCAACACAACAATCAAGCTCTAGCTTGGCTACTCAGCCCTCTAGCGGTGCGAATAACTACGCAGTTGGTGTACGCCACACTTTCTAATTTAGCACTAGCTTAGGCTAGTTACGAATTAGTTTGGTATTAAATTAACCCATCGTGGAAACACGGTGGGTTTTTTCTTTACAGAACTCACTACACGCTGTTCAATTTGCTGCGTTGTTGATTGAGCTTCATCTGTTGTTGACGGATACGTTCTTGCTTTACACGCTGTTGTGCTTGCCGAACCTGTGATTGCATAGTTTTGATACGCTGCTGCTCTGGTGTTGGTGGTTTGTTGGAGATGACTTCTGCAATGCGCATGTTAAATCTCCGTAGGAATGCTGATGACATTACTTGCGCCAAATAGTGATTGCAGTATTTTTATCGCAAAGTTGACATTATCTGCATGCACCACAGTTGTTACTACAACACCGCTTGCTCTGACAGTTGCACGAAATCGTTTCATAACAATATTTATTGTGCGAGTACGCGAGCAACGAGAAACCATTCGTGCATAGTGTCTCGTCTTTAAAACTGGGGTTCTTGTCAGCGCATTAGATCATTGCAAAACCGAGTGAATTCGGTGTGATTTAGTTCATTTCACAAAACCCGCGCGCAGTTTAGTTGCTGCAGCATCAATCGCACTATCAAGCTCACCAGCAAGTACAGCAGTTTTAATTGCATCTAGTGTGGCTGTTAAATCTTTAGCCTGTGCCACTTCCACGGCATATTTGCCACGTGCCAGTTCCAATACGCGACTACCGTAACGCACGCTAATTGCCAACTTTCCAGTCTGTGTTGTAAACCACCAAGGTTTGACGGTGATATGTTGCTCCACTTGTTTGCGTAAGCCAGTTTCACTATCTGTGTAACTCTTGAACTTGGCGATACGGAACTGCGTACCTTGTTCTTGCGCTTTAGCCAATTCAATCTGTTGCCAAACCCGTTTTGCCAGTTTGTTTCTGCGTTGTACCACTTGCGGAACTTGGGTGTGGTTTGCGTGCATCAGTAAGTTTGAGTTGGGCGAGTGCAGATATTGTTGTAGTTGCCATTGTGTGTTGCTCCTTTGCTTGTGTTGACAGCACAACTGTAGTTTCGGTTTCGTGTATTACGCGACCGAAATCTGCTTGATCACATCAATTTCGCCAAAATCGCACAAAAACACCAAATAACACATCACATTTAATTAGCTAATGTTTGGTCAGCACTAAATACTTGCATGGATGATTTAACTTACATGCTAAACGCACGTACCCAAAAAGATACCGCCAAAACGGATGCATGGATTGCACGGCAACACATCACTGCCAAACAATTTATTGATACGGATCTGCAAACCTGCTTGTTGCAAGCGCAAAAAATGGCACGCATCACCATTCAGTACCACGCACACTATCTATGCACTTACAACACCACGGTATTAAATGGGTTTTTACAGAAAATGGCATTTGGCAAGTCACGCAGCAAATTACGTGAGCAACATGCCTGTGCGGTATTTCGGATATGCGCACAGGTTAACCGTAAGTTGTATCAAACAGCAGATAGACGCTGCACAAAGAAAGGTCAAAAAACCAGTTTGTAATATAACGGCTAATGAGACTGGGCTTGTTGCATCAACACAGTAGATTGCGGTGCAACGCATAAGCAGATAATGCCATGGGTTAAGCAGTTCCCGTTCATACGCAAACCAATGCGTGTAATGGGTTGGGAGTTTAAAACATCTTTATCCCGTAAAAACCAATCTACTGTGTGTGCAGGGACTTTTTACCGTCAAGCACCATGCAACGACTACTAGCGACAGAGTATTTCTCCGCTATAGCCGTTGTATGACCAGAACATTCTCCGTCAAGCTAACTGCACCAAAAGCAACTGCGTTGCTTTCGGCTTTCTTTTATCGTGTTCTCAATTAATCAACAGAAAGAATGTGTGAGCGAAAACGAAGTTTTTGCGAGACACAAGCAAACGCAGTTTGCTTTCACATTACTAGTTAGATGTAATTCACCAACACTACAGGTCTACTACACCTGCGAAAACTACAGTACAAAAATACAGGACTACGAACTGATTTTTGGCAGCACTACGCAGCAACACCTCAAAACACCTGCATACACGCAGATCAGGGCGGCAAAAAAAACAACACCAGCAAGAATACGTGCACACGCTACAGCGTTATTTTGATATGTTGCATGTGCTGTCGTCTAAATGCCACGAATAAAACACCTGTGCATGTAAATTTGCGCTAAATACATGACCAAATAGAATGCACAAACTCTTTGGTCAGTGGCGTAAGTAGTTGTTTTGTATAGAAACGCATGACATGAAACCCACATACATGTTCAGGTTGCTCTGCTGCCACATAAGAATACATACTAAAAACGTACACATTATTTGGAGAAACCCATGGCACAAGCAAAATCACTCACCCAGCAAGATATTGATGCAGTTTTAAATTACATCACTACACGTACATACGCAACCCGTAATCGGTTGATGTTTTTGTTTACGGTCTTAGCAGGGCTTCGCGTATCGGAAGTCGCGCAATTAACGGTAGGGGATGTGCGCAATACGGACGGTAGCATTAAGACGCAGGTGTTTTTATCGGCGCAGCGTGTCAAGCATGGGCATGCACGTACGGTGTTTGTCAGTACGCAGTTGCAGCGCGAACTTAGCCTGTACTTGACAGCACGTAACTATGCACAAGGTGATATTAGTGATGACATGCCACTATTTCATACGCTACGTGGTATTCGTAATGCATTTACTGCTTCCACACTGACCCAGCACTTTCATTACTTGTACCGTCGTGCACGGGTATTTGGTGCTAGCAGCCATTCAGGTAGACGTACATTCATTACCAACTTGAGTAATTCGGGCATCAGTGTGTTTGTACTTGCCAGTTTAGCGGGACACAAGAACATTGCCACCACCAATCGTTATGTTACGGTGAATGACGAGCAAAAACGACGTGCCGTAGACTGTTTTAGTTTGCAGGTGGCTTAACTAAGTGCGTAACTTCAGTGCTGCAAGTCGTTCTTTGAGCATTTCAACAGAACGCTCCAAACCATGATCATTGGCATCTGCAATGTGTTCTTGACTGTACAGTAACTCCAGCGCAACTTGTACCAATGCTTCTCGTTGTCGCCAATATTGCCGCAGTCGCTGACCAACTGCAGGTGCAAAAGATGTCTGTGCAAATTTACTTTTACTCCCACGAATGCGCGGAACACCTGTAATGCAAGCATCAGGCTCAAAACCCAGTTCACAATTGACGTCACGATCTAACCAACGTTGTATTTCATGTGATTGTTGTGCATCAGGCATGGGATTACGTAGCGGATTAGTATCAATTGCATTAGTGATCAGCATGACTGCTTCTTCGTAGCAAGATTCTGCTTTTGTTTCCATGCGCTGAAATGCTGTTTTGCCATTAGCATCGCGTTTAATAGAACGACGAAACAAGTTAGCAAGACGAGTATATTTGTCACCGTCTTTTACATACTGCATGTAATCATACAAAACACTGGGCATGCTTTCTGTTGTGCTCCAATCACTTTCTACATGTGACATATCCCAGTCGTAGCTTTGTAGATATTCCAAATAACACTCATTTCCCAATGCCGCAAGCATTTTTTGTTTTGGCACAGCACGCTGTGCAATCACAGATACCAGTGCAGCTTTGATTAAGCGTAATGATGCGTACTCCGTATCATTGATTAAGCGAAAAGGAATATCACGCAACGCATTGTAAGTAAGTTGATGTATGTACTGGCTATCATCAATGCTGCTACTGCATTTGATGGCGCGTAAGTCAAACAACACAGCGTACTGCAATGTACGCTGTGCATGCTGTTTAAACTTTTCTGCGTCGACTAGTGCTTTTGCGGGGTGCAGAACGTGATGATTTGGCTTTCATGACGCTGCGCAAGTCAGTTGCACTAAAACTGTGCGTTGTAATCAATCTTTTCACAGTTGCCAAATCTTCTTCACGTGTTTGCGTCAACAATGCTTCAATCTTTGCATTGAGTTCGGCTTGTGCCTTTTGTGCTGCTGCTAATTGGTCGCTAGCAGATTGCGAAGATGAAGTCATTTCAGTCATATCATTCCCCATTTAGTTATTGATTACAGAATTGTTATCAATATTAGAAAATATAAATTAAATCTTAACAAGTGTAATAGGTACAAACGCTATGAATTATCTTCTGCTGTGCAACATACCCACATTCATTTCTGGTGTAAGTTGACTTGCGTAAAAGCGTTCAATCATTTCCACGCTTGTACGTGCATTACGCGCCAGTGTCAGTAAATCAATTCCACGTCCGTATAACAACCTATATGTAATTGCTGTGTGTCGTAACGAATACAATGTGCGTCGCTGTCCAAGTGCGCCAAATCGTAATCCTGTTGCAAGCAGTATCTTTACGAAATACTTGTCAATCAATTGCATTGCAGCAGCACGGTCTTTAATCTGCGGTAAAAACAAATAGTCATCTGCAGTTGCCAAACCTTGCTGGTCGTAATAACTACGCAGATGTTCATATATGCGTACAGCAGATTGCAATGTAATAACTGGTGCAGAGTGACGCTTGGTTTCAGGAATGGTTAAACGCAAGTAGATGTGACCATTACGTATCACTTCAATATGCTTATGTTGCATTAGTTTCATATCAACTGGTCGTACAAAACTGTTAACCATAAAACCAATTAACCAAGTCATTTCGCGTGGAATATTAGCGTCTGGTGCAAACAAGTTATTGTGTTTGGTGCGATGTGTGACTTTGATTGGGTCACACACTTGGTTTGCTAATCGTTTGCTGGCACGCAGTAGCGCACGATACTCTGTAACACTAAATCCGCCACGTGGCGTGCTAGATGATTTAAGTTTGGGGAATGTGGGTATTTTTTCAATCCAACCATGTTTAAATGCGCACTCCAATACTTTGTGTAGCGCATTTAAGTATTGTGTAATGGTCATGGACTTGTATTGTTTGTCACTTAGAAAATACAAGAAGCGTTCTATGTCAGTGTGTTTGATGTCAGCAACTTGCACAGCCCCAAAATACGGCAATACCCACTTGCGTATGCGTGACACCAGCATGACGTATGTGCCGTTGGTAATCTCGTCACGCTTGACACGTGCTGTTTCATTAGCAAGCATGATGTTGGCAACGTTGTTGACTGATAAATCTTGTGTGTTTGCAACAGCACCTTGTGCAATTACGCCTGTATCTATTAAACGCTGTTCATAAAATAATTTAGCCAGTTGCAAAGCGTGTCGCTTACTGGTTGTGCGCAAACTACGTATCACTGTCTTGTTATCAAAGTAACAGCGCACTTGCCAGTAGCTACTTGCATTGGTCAAAAAGATACGTAACTTGTTTGGATAACTGGGCACATAGGTAATAGTGTGCAAGATTGGAAGCGTGCGACAACGTTTCGCGTAAAAGAATTCGTCGTTTGCCGATTTGGATTGCATATTGCAAGCGTACTGTCGCACACCAAGTTATGCGACCAGTATATTTTTCCGCAAATTTTTGTACACCAAAACTCTACCATTTCAAAATCATTTACCACTGTTATAAAAAGCAAACACGTTTTAGAAAAACGTTTGCACTTTGTCGCACAGTCCCCAGTGTGCGACAGCGACACTCAAACTAATGGGCAAGTAATGCGGTGTTAATGGAGCAAGTTAGTGATGTGCACATTCTTGACAATTTTTATGGAGATTTAAAGAATGAAAAAATCGCTATTAGCAGTTGCAGCAATGACAGCATTTGCTGGCGCAGCTCAAGCTCAGTCATCAGTGACTGTTTACGGCAACACACAAAAAGCAACTTACAACTCATTTGGTTCTTCAGCTGAGTCTACAAGCCGTTTGGGTTTTAAAGGCAATGAAGATTTGGGTGGCGGTATGGCCGCTTTCTTTACCGTTGAATTAGCGGTAACTCCAAACTCAGCAGCAGCTACAACTGGTGGCACAAACCGTCAAGCATTTGTTGGTGTGTCTAAAAAAGGCACTGGTAACGTAGCAATCGGTACTCAGTACACAGTAATTCACACTGCAGTTGGTGCAACTGATCCTGGTCAGCAAAACAACATGGTTGGTAACGTAATTTATCCAATCGCTCCAGGTAACAACGGCAATACAGTTGGTAGCAACTCTGCTATTGCAGGTACCAACCAAGATGCAACCAACACTGGTGGATATACAGTTCGTACCAACAATATGTTGAAGGTACAAACTGATAAATTCGCCGGATTCCAAGGTACAGCTTTCTACACAATGGCTAACCAGGATAATACTCAGAACAATGCAACTTCAGGTGGTCAGAATGACAAAAATGGTTGGGGTGTTGGTATTAACTACAACTGGCAAAAGCTGTTAGTTACTGCAAACTATCAATCACTTAAGGCTAATCAGCCAACTGCCACAACATCTGCTGCTGCCCTCTTTACACCTTGGACAGCCCAGTCCACTGCAAGTAACGTTCAAGACAACCAACAGTACTATGCTGCTACTTACGACTTTGGTATTCTCAAGGCATACGCTCAGTACATTAACCGTAAGGTAACTTCTGAGATTACTCCTAATGTTTACTTACAACGTTCTGCACAGCAGATTGGTGTTCGTAGCTTTATTACTCCAAAGATCGAAGCTTGGGCATCAGGCGGTACAGGTCGTTTTGACTCAATTCAAGCTGAGACTGTTAACTTTACTGGCTACCAGTTGGGTTCAAACTACTGGTTGAGCAAGCGTACTAACTTGTATGCAATTTTTGGCTCAACACAACAATCAAGCTCTAGCTTGGCTACTCAGCCTTCTAGCGGTGCAAATAACTACGCACTTGGCGTACGTCACACTTTCTAATTTAGCACTAGCTTAGGCTAGTTACAAATTAGTTTGGTATTAAATTAACCCATCGTGGAAACACGGTGGGTTTTTTTCAGCACCTCATCTTTCATGCTTTTAGCAATACAAACTTATTATTTGGGAGGTTAATATGCGGTATTTACGAATTGTCGCTATTGTTGTTCTGATGAATCTTGCATTGAGTGGTTGCCTTGCAAGTTCAACCTCTTCGATAGGTCAAGCATGTAATCCTAGCGTAGATAAGGGGCCAACTTGGATGTGGCCATTAGTATGTCAGCCAGGTGGCGGCGCATAATCAAATATAAATTGCGCAATTTAGAGTGCCACTATAAATCCTCATAGCAAATTAAATAACGGTTTTTAATTTGCTATGAGGATTTAGGCCTTTTACCAATCTTGATTACCAAGTTTAGCTCTTTGCCTTTTCTCAAGACCTCAATATGCATTTCCATGCCAGGACGTTGTTTAGCGACTTGATTTAAGAGCTGTCTAACATCTTTGATCTCTTGCCCATTTACTTTTATCAAGATATCTCCCGGCTTTATGCCTGCCCGATCTGCCGGACCACCCTCGAGCACACCTGCTATTAGCACTCCAGAAGTATTGCTTGGTAGGTTTAAGGATTGAGCTAATTCCTTTGAAATATTTTGGGGTTCAACACCAATCCAGCCGCGTGTGACACTGCCATTAGTCAGTATTGATTCCATGACTTGTTTAGCTAGGTTGACCGGGATAGCAAAGCCAATTCCCATTGATCCACCGTTGTTGGAATAAATCGCCGTATTGATGCCAATCAGACTGCCTCTCGTGTCGATCAGCGCCCCACCAGAATTCCCCGGGTTAATTGCCGCATCCGTTTGAATAAAATTTTCAAAGGTATT
The DNA here is from genome assembly GCF_002282275.1 of Polynucleobacter sp. 39-46-10. Classification (NCBI taxonomy): domain Bacteria; kingdom Pseudomonadati; phylum Pseudomonadota; class Betaproteobacteria; order Burkholderiales; family Burkholderiaceae; genus Polynucleobacter; species Polynucleobacter sp. 39-46-10. Next base: position 8,861 of record NZ_NCJB01000175.1, read on the forward strand.
GATGCCAACATGATCTCTGCCTAATGCAGAAACAATTCCAGAGGTGACGGTTTGCCCAACACCAAAGGGATTTCCAATGGCTAGTACTACATCTCCTACGTGAACTGATTCAATTTGTCCGAGAGTGATTGGGGCGGGTAGTTGTTTGGGCTCAATCTTGAGTACAGCTATATCTGTATCAGGATCGCTACCAATGAGTTGAGCTTTGAATTTGCGACCATCAGCCAAGGCAATATCAATTTCATCGGCATCACTAATCACGTGGTGATTAGTCAGAATGATGCCTTCTGGACTTACAAGAACGCCTGAGCCTAGGCTGAATCGTGGATCTTCCTTGGGCGCTTTTTCGCCAAAGAAGAAGTTGAAGAATGGATCCGGTGAATTTGGATTGCCATTTTTTTTTGAATTGGTGATTGACTCTTTTTTACTGGTAAAGATGTTGACTACTGCCGGCATCGAGTCTCTAACCGCTTCATGGTAAGACCCCGGGCTAAGCCTGCCATCATTTAAAGACTCTCTTAAGGAAACTTTTTCAACAAATGAGTTGATCTGCGCCCCACCAAGCCAGCTAGGCTTAAGGGTCGCTACAACCAGCCATACAGCCAAAAAAACTGTGACTGATTGTGCAAATAGGAGCCAAAGGCGATGGAGCATCGTTGTCATTAAGGGAAGAGCTTATTTCTTAAGACTGTCACGAATTTCCCGCAAAAGCACAATATCTTCAGGGGTGGGAGGTGGGGGTGGCGCATCCATGGTTCGTACACGATTGACTATTTTGACCATTTGA